>LFTM01000236.1 GCA_001513505.1 Clostridiales bacterium DTU092
CTCCTTGTTGATTGATGTGGGTGATTGGATCCCCTCACTGATATTAACAAGGAGTTTTATTATATATCAACAGGTAATTATTTGAAGCATAGGCACTTATTATCCATTGACTTTCAGTAAATTTTTTTCTGCAACACTACTGAATCAATATATTTAATGGAAAACGTCATATAAGCACATATATTTAACCCATATATGATGCAAAGTGACGTTTTTTTAATCCATCTAACATTTTTATCATTTACCATATTTATGATGACCATTATTATTGTCATAGAAGCGATTATAAATCAGCACGGAAATATCAAAATGATTGGAGGTGATGAAAGCACATTGTGATGGAAATATGTGGGTAATGTAGTTACACATTACTAAAACAAATTAACAACAAGGAGAGATAATAATGAATAAAAAATTATTCTCTATTTTGTTAATTATGGTACTGATAATGGCTATGATTATAGGGGGATGTACCAAAGCTGCCGATCAACCTTCTCAGCCGGGCGAAGAACCGAAAGTGGAAGACGAGAAAAAGCAGGATGAGGCTTCCGGGGAAGAACCTTCAGAAGAACAGCCTAAAGAGGTTACTATTGTTACCTGGGATAAGCCGGGTGATACAGCTCTTCCCTGGCAGGTAGAGCTATATGAAGAAAAGATGAAACGGTTTAGAGAAAAATATCCTTGGATAAAAGTAGAGGATATATCCATTCCTCCCGGTACTGATTACAGGCAGAAATACGACCAGGGATTGCTGGCCAACGAAGAACCAACTGTTACTGCAATGTTTCCATATGTTGACATACCAACCAGGGCAAAGGACGGTTCCATTGGAGATTTAACTGAATTTGTTGAGAACTGGGATTTAAGAAAGGAAGGAAAAGTATTTACGGGATTTGATGATGCCATCCAGGTTGATGGTAAATGGTATGCGGTGCCTTACATGCCGTATCAACAGCACATCGTTATAAACAAAAAGCTTATAAGAGATGCTGGTCTGGATCCCGAGGATATACCTACTACATGGGATGAATTTGGTGAATTCTGCGCTCAGATAACTGATGCCAGCAAGAACAGATTTGGTTTTGGTTTGATGGGTATGGAATGGTGTGCCTGGCCCTTTACGAATTTTGTCTGGAATGCCGGTGGTGAAATGGGCGTCCAGAATCCCGATGGTACATGGAGATTGACTTTTGCCGAACAACCTGGGGTCGATGCCGCTATGTTCTGGCATGATCTTGTTTGGGAGTACAAATGTACTCAGAAAAATGTTTTGGAAAGCTATGACGATCTTTTTGCTGATTTTGTACAAGGAAGAACAGCCATGCAATGGGGCGGCATATCGGGTTATATTAATGATTATGTAAATAAATACGGTGGAGATATCAATGACCTTGACTTAATGACAACACCTGCAAAAGAAGGTTGCGAATCCTACAACCTTGCTGGCGGTGAAACGTATACCATAAGTCCCAACGCTACTCCTGAGCAGAGAGAGGCAGCCTGGCTGTATATCCAATTTATGGGCTATGATTTGGAGATTTTAGAGTTGACATCAAAAGTATCTGCTGAAAATGGAAGCCCGATTTTCAGGCCTTTTGGCAGAACCGATTTCCAGCCGCTGGATTATGCAACAGATATACCGGAAGCATGGAAGAAAAAACTTACAGATCTTTCTGCCACAGCTAAACCGGAGCCATGGATGCCCCATTGGAATGACGTAAAGAATGCCCTTGTTAAACCGTTGCAAACCATCATACTAACTGAGGATATGACACCCGAGAAGGCAAAAGAACTTCTTGAACAATGCGCTGAAGATCTGTATGCCAAATATCCCGATACATTTAAAAAACAATAATTCATAAAAAATATATACGGGGGATTGGATTAACCCGATCCCCCCTTTTGATATAATAAAACGGATGTGATCGTTATGATAAGGATAATGAGAAGTAAAAGAAAAAATAAAACAGTTATTACCGGCAGAAAAGTGCAGCATTCGCTGGAATTATGGAATAATGTACAGGGATGGTTGTTTTTGCTGCCGGCTCTTATAGCGTTTGCACTGTTTAAGTATTATCCTATTTTCCAGGGTTTATTTGTATCCCTGTTCCGTTTTAGCGTAGCAAAGCCGCCGGGTGAATTTATCGGTCTGCAAAACTATATCAGGCTGTTCAAGGATGCCGAACTGAAAACTGCCATTATAAACACACTGGAATTTACCGGCATATCATTTATCTGCGGATTCTGGGGACCTATTTTATTAGCTATTCTTGTTAATGAGGTAAGGCATTCAAGTACATTTTTCAGGACGGCATATTTTTTGCCTGCCATTTCGCCCGGTATTGGTATGCTAGTGTTATGGAAATATATATGGCAGCCTGATTATGGACTGGCAAACTATATATTATCGCTTCTTGGTTTACCTGCACAGCTGTGGCTGAATGATGTGAAACTGGTGAAATGGGTTATATTTTTCCCGGGACTAATTATTTGGGGTGGTTTTAATTACCTGATATATTTAGCTGCGGTTCAGGATATACCACAGGAATTGTTTGAATCTGCATCAATAGATGGTGCTGGGATTTTGCAAAAGTTATGGCATATATTGTTGCCGGGTATTTCCCCTATTGTGAGAATAATGGTGATACTGCAGATAATCGGTGCGATGCAGATATTTGATCAGCCGTATATAATGACAGGTGGAGGTCCGGCCGGAGCCAGCGAAACCGTAACATTGTACGCTTTCAAAACGGCGTATACGGGCCAGGAGTTTGGATATGCCATGAGCATTCTTGTCTGCTTATTTGTCGTCCTTATTATACTCAGTTATATTCAGTTACGGATGCAGAAAGAAGATTAATAATTGGCTAATTGCCAGCAGAAGGTGATAATATGGCTTTAATTACCGATAACGAATTACGTATGAATAAGAATAAAGTTGTCTATGCTACCATTATAGCAGTGTTAATTATAGGTATTCCTGTCCAGGTATTTCCCTTTATATGGTTGTTGTCATCATCCTTAAAAGGTGCCAAGGATATTTTCGAGCTGCCGCCTCGGTTAATACCAAAGACATTTTATTTTCAAAACTATGTGGAGGTTTTAAACACTCTCCCGATTCATCGTTATTTTTCAACTACTTTTTTAGTTGCCCTACTGACTATTTTAATTCAATGTACAATTAGTACACTGGCTGCATTTTCACTTTCTCAAATACGGCCTAAAGGCGGCAGGCTTATTCTTCTATTCTTTCTCGGAACCATGATGATACCTGAACAGGCCTTGCTAATACCCACATATTTGACAATGAGAAGATTTCCATTAACGGGATGGAACTTTATAAATACCATATGGGGAGTTGTACTGCCGTGGTCTGCGTGGGCTTGGCCAATTTTTTTAATGAAGGGCTTTTTTGATGGATTACCTGCGGAACTCTTTGATGCTGCTAAGATCGATGGGGCATCAAATATGCGTATTTTACGGTCAATAATTGTTCCGTTGTCAAAACCCATCATCGCTATTGTAGTCCTGCAAACATTTTTAGCTGTGTACCAGCAGTTTGTATTTCCGTTGATAATGATGCCTGATTCCAGATTGTGGACTATTACTGTAGCTATATATAATATGCAGCACAGCGGTAATTTCGGATGGCATTTGATAATGGTGCTGTTAGTATATGCTACTATCCCTATGCTTCTGTTGTTCATATTTGCTCAGAAATATATGGTACAGGGGATAAAGTTAACCGGGATAAAAGCATAAAAGCGTTTACCCAATAATTTAAAAGAAAGACATATTAAAAAAATTATAGAACAACAAATTGGGATGCCGGCGGAGCCTTTGTTGCACAAGACAAGAGTTCCGCTGGCTGCTTTATTAATCCAAATAGCACTTTGCCATTTCTACCGCATATCTTAAATAATTCTTTCGAAAAACATTTCTCTAGTGCAGAATAATTCAATATTTTCTTCGGGATATTCTTTCGTCCATATATCTGTTTCTAACCTATGATAGGGGTATATCTTTTATCGAGCTTTCATGGTAAAATTATAATGACCCGCAATTTTTTACTTTGGAGAAAATGTTTTGCACATAGTGAAAGCAATACCTTTTAGACGTTCTTACATGGCATCCAATATTCTGTGATTAGATCAAACAAGCCTGACATCTAAAATAAAATCCGCTGACTGAAGAAGAGATGACAGAAAGAGGGCAGACTAACAAAACGGGGTGATTACATATGGAAAAATGGGAAACCATTGAGAAGGGACCTTTTAAACCTACCTGGGAATCGTTAAGGCAGTATGAGTGTCCAGACTGGTTTAGGGATGCAAAGCTCGGGATCTGGGCGCATTGGGGTCCACAATCGGTACCCATGTATGGGGACTGGTATGCAAGAAATATGTACATTCAAGGCAGCGATCAATATTATCATCACTGGAGGGTATACGGACATCCTTCCAAACATGGCTGGAAAGATGTGGTCAGGACATGGAAAGCTGAAAATTTTGATCCAGACGCATTAATGGATTTATATATAAAGGCCGGGGCTAAATATTTTTGTGCCCTTGCCGTTCATCATGATAATTTTGATAACTGGGATTCAAAGCATAATAAGTGGAATGCTGTCAATATTGGCCCAAAGAAAGACATAGTAGGAATGTTCAGGGAAGCTGCGAAAAAACGCGGGCTTCCGTTTGGTGTAACCGAGCATCTTGGTGCTTCATTTTCCTGGTGGACGGTTAACAAAGGATGCGATAAATCAGGCCCTTATGCAGGAGTTTCTTATGATGGAAATGATCCGGAGTATGAAGATTTCTACCATTCCAACAAGGATGAGTATGATAAGCAAAAGGGTTCCGATTTTGTATGGTATACCGACAATTCCCGATGGCACAATCATTGGTTTGACAGAATAAAGGATTTGATTGATAAATACAAACCGGATCTTCTTTATTCAGATGGTTCTGTTCCTTTTGACAGATACGGGTTAGGAATTATTGCTCATCTGTATAATACCAGTATTAAAGAAAACGGTGGTATAAATCGGGCTGTATACACTCAAAAGGATAGCAATCCTCTGGTTTATACTGTGGGTGTTCTTGATGTTGAGCGAAGCGTTCAGAAGGATAAGTTTCCATATCCATGGCAGACGGATACATGTGTAGGCGGATGGTTTTATGATGTAAGACAGAAATACAAAAGTGCTAAGCAGATAATTGAAATGCTGGTTGATATAGTATCTAAGAACGGTAACCTTTTGCTCAATTTTCCTCAACGGCCTGATGGAACTTTGGATGACGAATGTATTGATATATTAAACAAGATGGCAGCATGGATCAAAATCAATGGAGAGGGGATATTTGGAACAAGACCATGGTATGTTTCACAAGAGGGAGACACCATTGTACAGCCAAAGTACAGATTTGACGAGCCGGAAGTGGAATATACCCCTGGAGATTACCGATTTACGCAAAAAGGAAATTGTCTGTATGCGTTCCAACTTGGATGGCCGGAGAATGGTATCGCATTGATAAAGAGTTTCTCTGCAGGAGGAGGCGGTCCAATACTCAGGCTGATGCATATAGAAAAGGTTGAACTGCTGGGCTATGATGGTAAAATTGATTTTGAACTGACAAGAGAAGGCTTACTTTTGACGGGACTTCCGGAAAAAAGACCTGTGGAGTACGCCCATTGTTTTAAAATCAGCTGTAAATAGTTTTACATCTTTTCAGATTCAATATAATTAATAATAAATAATTATCGCAGGAGGAGTTGAAATATGAGCAAAGTTGTGTTGGTTACAGGAGCGGGAAGAGGGATCGGGCGAGGTATCGCTCTGGAATTTGCCAGACAGGGTTATGATGTTGTGATTCATCATCGCAGAACACCGGAAGGTGCGGAACAGCTGGCCCGTGAAATCCAGGCTCTCGGCAGAAAGGCAGAAATTCTGGCAGGAGATCTGAGTGATGTTAACGTGCCGGTAAGGATAATTGATGAAGCTTTTGAAAAAATGGGCAGGTTGGATGTGCTGGTAAACAATGCGGGAATTACAATATTTAAGCCATTTTTGGAGATGGATCTTGAACAGTTGGAACTGTGCTACAAGGTTGACTTCCGGGCAGCGTTCCTTTGTGCCCAGCGGGTTGCACAGCTGATGGTCGAAACCGGTACCCGTGGTTCCATTATAAACATAACTTCGGTGCATCAGGAAAGGACAAACGACAGAGATACGGTGTATGGTCCCATGAAAGCAGCATTGGCCAGGGCCACCGAAAGCATGGCTTATGAACTGGCGCCCTACGGTATAAGAGTGAATGCGGTAGCCCCGGGGATGACTCTTAACCGGGAACCAGAAGGAAGAAGAAAGGCTTATGTTGCAACGGTAGAGCAATCAATTCCCTTGAGGAGGGCAGGGCGAGTTGAGGATGTGGCCAAAGCAGTGGTGTGGCTGGCTTCTGATGAGGCTGATTATGTAACGGGAATAACCCTGCGTGTAGATGGCGGCTTAAATCTTCCGATGATGCAGGCTTTGATAGAGGGATGCCAGACTTTTATATAATTGTTTTTATAATGCCAAGTGAGGAGATGTGTTTATTATGATGAAAGGTTTGTATATTTTGGATGAGGGTTCGTTTAAAGTTATATATGGAGCAGAGGAGCAGGAGGATATAGGGAAGCTGGTTGATATATATGCACCACCCCAGACAACTCGGTCCATAAAGGAGAATCCGTCCCTGCTGGCGAATGTTGAGGTTATCTTTTCTGGCTGGGGTGCTCCGCGAATGGATGAAGAATTTCTTTCCCATTGCCCAAATCTTAAGGCTGTTTTCTATGGCGCGGGCTCAATAAAAGGCTTGGTCAGCGATGCTTTCTGGGACAGAGGTATTGTGATAACAAGCGCGTATGCTGCAAACGCCGTACCGGTAGCTGAGTATACCATTTCCCAGATACTCTTTTGTCTGAAGAGGGGATGGCATTTTGCTCTTACAATAAAGAGGGAGGGAAGGTATCCCGAAGTTAAACAGGTTCCCGGGGCTTATGGAACAACCGTAGGTATCATATCCCTGGGTATGATTGGCCGGCGTGTCTGTAAGCTGCTTAAGAATTTTGACTTAAAGGTTATTGCGTATGATCCCTATGTAAGTCCCGAAGAGGCTGAGGAACTTGGGGTGGAATTGTGTCAGCTGGATGAGATCTTTAAACTGGCTGACGTGGTATCGCTGCATACCCCCTGGCTAAAAGAGACCGAGGGTATGATTACGGGTAAGCATTTTGAATATATGAAGCCTAATGCTTCATTTATCAATACTGCACGGGGTGCAATCGTAAGGGAGAATGAAATGATAGAGGTGCTGAAGAAGCGTCCCGATTTACAGGTCGTACTGGATGTAACATATCCGGAACCCCCTGAGCCCGGTTCTCCACTGTACACGCTTCCCAATGTGGTGTTAACACCACATATTGCAGGATCTTTGGATAAGGAATGCAGTCGTATGGGAAGGTACATGGTAGACGAGTTAAAACGGTATCTTAAAGGTGAACCCCTGAAATGGCAGATTACCCGGGAAAGGGCAGCTATAATGGCATAAGACTTTATGTGATCTAATTCGTTTTTTGTGGGCAAATAAATCCACATCGGTAAATAATATGGAGCCATGATACAATAACTGTCATACCGGATTAACAGGTATGGCAGATTTGGGTGAATTATAAGGAGGAGTATAGTATGAGGCTTGCGACGGCGTATTTTTTCGACGAGCACAAGAGCAAACGCGCAATTGCCAGGCAGCTTGGGGTGACGGAAGCGGTTATTAGCGTTCCCGGTCACAGAAGTCTGCCAGAAGGCTTAAAACCCTGGGATTATGACGTGCTGAAGGATACGGTTGAAGAATATGAGAAGGACGGGCTTAAGGTGTCCGTGATAGAGGGCCCCACCCCTCTTGATAAGGTTAAACTGGGACTGCCCGGCAGGGACGAGGAGATAGAGCATTTTTGTACTTTGATGAAGAACATGAACAGGCTGGGTATTCCCGTTGTTTGCTATAACTGGATGCCGGTTATTGGCTGGTTTCGTTCCCGCAACGACATTAAGACCCGTGGCGGAGCTATGGTAACCGGGTTCAATTATGATGATGTTAAAGGCTCGCCTCACACCTGGGCGGGGCAGGTGAGTCAGGAAAGTTTATGGACTAATTTGGACTACTTTCTTAAAGCGGTAGTACCGGTAGCTGAAAAGTATGAGATAAAGCTGGCGATACATCCGGATGATCCACCGGTGCCTGAATTAAAGGGAATCGGAAGAATACTTATAAGTGCTGATGCTCTGAAACGTGTAATTGACATGGTTCCCAGCGAGTTTAACGGTATTACATTATGTCAGGGATCCATAGCAGCCATGGGCGAAAATATACCGGAAGCAATCCGGTATTTTGGCAGCCGTAAAAAGATATTTTTCGCTCATTTCAGGGATATCAGAGGAACGGCAACCGATTTTCATGAGGTCTTTCATGATGATGGACAAACCGACATGTTCGAAGCCATGAAATGTTATAAAGAAGTTGGCTTCGAAGGACCTATAGGACCTGATCACGTGCCTACCATGGCCAGTGAGGATAATACCAATCCGGGTTATGGTATACTCGGCACCCTCTTTGCCATCGGGTATATGAAAGGCCTGATAGAAGCTGTGGATAAAATATACTGCGATGGCTGAAACCGGTAAACATAGGAAATACCCTGTTTTTATTGATTGGAAGTAGTTTATAGAAGGGGTGTTAAGAAGTGAGTAAATGGTGGAAACAGAAACCTATGAGGATGATCCAGACTAACCTTCGTGAGATCGATGCCGGTTTGGATGTTGATGAGTACATACAGAAGCTGAAGGGGTTTTCTGCCGATGTGGTTCTGTTTAATGTTGGGGGGATTGTTGCCAACTACCCTACCAAACTGCCTTTCCACTACAGGAATCCCTACCTGAATGGTGATTTGGTAGGAAAAGTGTTGAACAGAGTCAAGCAGGAGGGGATCCGGTTTATTGCCCGTTTTGATTTCAGCAAGGTAAACCAGGTCCTTGCAGACCAGCATCCTGAGTGGTTATACATGAGTGCCGCAGGGGAGGTCATTAACTATAACGGCCAGGTGCATACATGTATTAATGGAAGGTATCAACAGGAGCATTGTCTGGAGATTCTGGAGGAAGTTATCGACAACTACCTGATAGACGGTGTTTTCTTTAACATGGCCGGATATGTTACAACGGATTACAGCGGGAACTATCATGGTATATGTCAGTGTGACAACTGTAAACAGGCCTTTTATGAGAGGTACGGGCATCCTCTGCCACTGAAAGAAGATATCAATGACCCTGTATTCAGGCTGTATGATAAGTTCAGGGAGGAAACCAGCAGGGAACTGTTTCATAAGATATGCCGGTTTATAAAGGGTAAGAATGAAAATATCGCCATTGCACTGTGGGCCCATGAAGGGGTTGATATATTCAGAAGTGAGTCGAACACCGCTATTGACAGACCGCTGCCCGAATGGAACTACTCTGCCGGACATCATGTAAAAATGGTATTGGGTTCATGGGACCATATGGTGCCCAGCAATACTGCCGTTCATTTTGTGGATTTTCCCTTCCGGCATTCGTCAGTATCCCCGAATCTGACTGCGGTCAGGATTGCGCAGAGTATTGTGTACGGTGCCTGGCCGGATTACTATGTAATCGGTACCTTAAGCAATCAGGATGACCGTCTTTGTTTTGATGCTGTAAAACAGTTGTTTGGCTTTCATAAGCAAAATGAAGAATACTATACTGACATCGAATCAATTTCAGATGTGTGCCTTGTGGTGCCTTCGAAAAGCACGCATCATGGCAGTATGAAGGAATTCAGGGGCATATACAGGATTTTAACTGAATCCCATATACTGTTCGATCTGATTCATGACGGAATGTTATCTGATTCTTCGGTTATGGAGAAGCTGAAAAAATATAAGACGCTTATACTGCCGGATATGAGGAACATGAGCGATGCTGTATTGAAAAACATTGAATCCTATGTAAGTGAGGGCGGTAACGTTCTGGTTACCGGAAGAACATCGACATACGATGCCCAGGGAAATTCGTTGGACAATGTAATGCTGGCCTGTACCGGTGTCAGGGGAATACGTAAGATGATACCAAGGGAGAAAGGGATGTACTTCCGGGTAAGGACCGGTGACAAGGAAGTTCTCAATGGATTTGAGGATCTTGATATCATATATCTTTATGATGATTTTATGGAACTGGATGTCGATGATGACTGCGAAAAGTATTTGGCTTACATTCCAACCTGTATGTTCGGGCCTCCCGAAAAGTGTTATTATGCAGTAGAAACCACCATCCCAGGGATGATTTCAAAACAGTACGGGAAAGGAAAGTGTGTATTTATTCCGTGGAGTATCGGTAAGCACTATGAATCCTTAAGCAACCATGCCCATTCCATGCTGCTGGTAGGCGCGCTAAGGGATCTTCTCCAGGTTAAAAATATAGTATCGGCGGATGTTTCTCCGCTGGTTGAACTGGCCTCCCACATTCAAAAGGATGGAAAATGGCAGCTGGTATCTCTGGTAAACCATTCGGGTCAGCTTGGAACCGGATTTTTTGAGCCATTAACTATATATGATATACCGGTTCGGTTGAAAGTCGATAGGCCTGTGACCGGTGTAAAAGCGTTGTATGGAGGTATGAGTTTGAACTTTCATGTTGACAACGGCAGTGAGCTGTCTTTTACCCTTCCCAGGCTGGAACTGTTTGAAACCATTGTGATAGAGTTCAGCTGAGGCAGTGGATATAAAGGCAGCAAAAACGATAAAGCCAGACCGATACCGGGTGAAATGCCGGAACGGAAAGATATAAAAAGAAAAGTTGTATGCAGGCAGTACCTGCATACAACTTTTTATCTTATTTCCTCCGTTTCAACCACTACCATATCCCATACATTAAGCGTATTGAGGGCGCAGTTAAGTTGTCCTTCCTCAACCGTGTATTCTATCTTCTCTCCGGCGATGCAGGAGAATATCCTTTTTACACGTGTGTTTTCTTCCAACCTTACCGAGAAGTCAAGGTTGTGGTACGGGATGTTGTTTACCAGCGGCCGCTGGCCGATTCTGTTTACAAAATGGATTAGCAGATAATTATCCTTTTTGTACATGTTTACCTGTATCCCGTTGATGCGGTTCATGTTGAAAATCCTATCTCTACCCAGCAGCATATCAACGCAGTTTTTAACCAGCTGATGGTGTTCATTGAGCTTGTATTCCCTTATAAGCATGCTAAGCTGGAAGGACAGAAACAATACCTTGCCGCTTCCGTATTCATGAAGGGTTATCAGTGGCAGGGNNGTCCTGGGAGTTAATATACTTGCTCTTTCAGGCGGTGCGCCAACCGCATCCAGTGGAGCAAAGGGTGGTACCAGGGTAGCCAGTACGCGGGTGTCCTCATTTGGTTTACAGTAGGCTGTCATGCCTCTGTGGGGGATAAGGGGAGTGTTTTCCAATCCCTTCTGCAATTGATTATCCCCGCCTTCAAACCTGAGGTAGGATGCCGCCAGGTACTCGCTGGTGACTATATCAATTTCTATACCGATAATATCAAGTATCGGGAGCAGGCTGTCTTTTTTCGTGCCTTCAATGATGATGCTGCCTCCCTCTTCCACATAATCCTTTATAATCCCGGCGTTATCATCTGAAAGGTCAAAGTTTTCAGGGATGATCACGACTTTGTAATTTTTCAGCCTTTCGAGGGTAATCTGATAATTATCCAGAATGTCAAAGAGCACCTGAGTATTGGTCAACCCTTCAGCCCAGCCATCGGAAGACTGCTGGGAATTCCATAGAAGAAGGGTTTGCGATACTGGTTTAGCATTGTCCATGTAATCTTCAGACTTTTTAATCATGTGGTTTATGTCACTTACAGATTTTATGATTCGTTTATCGCTTATTGTGTCGTTAAAACCGGTGATTGAATGCCATATATGGCCACCGCTGGCGGGTATCTGGCTCATCCAGAACATATACTCGGCGGTGGGCAGGCCTGTATGGCGCCAGTCCATACCCGGGCATGAATGAACAATACCGAAGGGTTTTGGATAGTTTTCCAAAGTGCGGCCCATTTTTATGCTTAAAGTGGGTCTCCATGACGGGGGAATTCTATCCCAGCCCAGCGACAGCACATCCTGAGGTTCGGTGCATATCATATCGGCTGTTGCTGTCCTATCATACAGATTGTCGTTATAAAGACCGTAGTAGAGGATTATAGGCACATCCGCTCTTTTTGCCTTAACAGTTTTCCGCAGCTTATCCATATTATCTTTTAAGCATAGGGATGGCCAGTTCCTTTCAAAATCATCCGGGTTTTCCGGTAGTGGTTTTTTGTATATATCGTAGTATTTAGCTTTACAGGTATCACAATGACACAATTCATAATGGGGTGCATTGAAGAATATGCCGTCTATGTCATAGGTATCAAGAACTTCGTTGAGAACGGGTACGGCTACCTCATCATTACGATAACCTTCGTTTATACAGGTTGACAGCAGAAGCGACCATACACCCATACGGTCCTTACCGTATATCCTGGGTTTTTTGTTAAGATCCCTTACAAACCACTGGGGTCTTTGCTGGAATATGTAGTCGTGGGTTTTGCTGAAATCAAATCGCGCTACAACCCTTATGTTCCTCTTATGACATTCATGGATAATTTCTCCCAGAAGATCAAAATCTTCAGGAAGATACTCATTGATATGGTGATATTTTACCTTGCTGCGGTACCATGCATAGATTCCACCGGTATTGATTACCAGAACATTTCCTGCCATCTCATCAATTTCCCGTACAATTTTTTCGGGATTCATCAATCCTGTGTCCTTTACCTGCAGATTTGTCTGTATAACTCTAAGCGGTTTATGCCACCATAACCTGTCTTTCATCTTTCGGATTCACCTTTCTAAATTTGTTTTTTTACTTTGCACTCATTGATATTGTTCTGAAACATCAATGTGAATATATCATTATTCAAGAATGATCATCTCGTGGTCTGCAATTCTATCTATCTGGAAAACCGTTGAGCCGTTAACTGAAGATACCGGAATGGTACCGTCCGATACGGTAAGAATTGCTCTTGATATATTTATATCCCGTGAGTTGATCGTTACATTAATAGGACCGACGGGATAATACTCGTCGCAATAGCCAAATCTGTTGCATCCGCTTAAGTTTACCAGATGGACTATTATTCTGCTGTCTTGTTTATAGATCTTACAGTCGATATAACCGGGACCCTCCACTTTTATGGGCAATGTCCCCTTTGCTGCCCATTTTACTGCGTTTGACAGCAGTTTTCCGTGGTCAGGCAATGCGCACCTTCCAAAGCAGCGATCTATATCGGCAGCAAAGTATACTATTCTTGCACCATTCTCCAGCTCACCGGCAAAAATGGTTTTCACTTCAGGACGCTCCTCGCGGATCCAGCTGAACTCGGGAGGATAGATCGGGAATGCCGGAATGTATGATGCCAGCGGTTTGAGCCTGCCGTAAGATTCAACGATATAAATACCGCCGCCAAAAGGAAGTATGTCGGTATCCTGGAAACCTTCAAGTATCTCATGACGATTGGGAGGAAGCCTGAAATAGCTGTGTGCACTGTAATTTTCCCAGCTGGCACTTACTTTCCCGAATACGCCGGCTTTAGCCCCGGTCAGCTTAAGGCCCAGCAGTTTCCACAGCTTGTCATTGTTCGAAGGATTACCGTCACCATCCAGTGTTGCGGTAATTCCCGTCATAACCAGGTTACCTCCACGATCTACAAAATCGCATACCGCATCAATCTGATCATCGCTTAATATTGCTATATCTCCCAGGATCAGGGTGTTGATGCGATGACTGTATTTCTTTATATCGGAGGCGTTGATGGGTAAAAACGGGATCCGGGCTTTTACCAGCGCGTGACAGAAACCCCTCCATGGAAGAGCAACCTTCTCCACGACATCGACTCTGCCATAAAAATCAGCATTTGCCTGGTTCCACACCAATCCCACATTTGCAAGGTCATAGCGGTTGTAAAGATATTTTTCATTTTGGGCATGCCATTTAAATAATGGAATTGGGGTTTTATACTGACGTCTGTCATTTTGGCTTCCACCGATATGATGATACCAGGGAGAAATTCCTCCGGCAAAGCCTTCAATCATCCACATACGGGTTTCTTCAGGGGGATTGGCTGCAAGACGGAAGGTCCTTCGGCCGCGTACATAGTTTGCACAGCTTTCAGGAACCAGTATGTCCTCATATGATGCCAGGCGTAACAGGGAACCGTTTATTGAGTTTTGTTCAAAACCGTTGAGCATGTCCCGGGACTGATGGTCACAGAATATGATTTTGGAACGTTTGCAAATCTCATATAAATCCTGGAAAGCGCCGGAGGGGTTGCCGGGGTCGGCATGAACCATACCTATCCATAGACAGTCCTTTCCTCCAACACTTTGGGTTACCCTGTTGAATAGATCCCAGTTTTCAATTCTGCATTTGTAGCTCCAGCGGATCCATTCCCGGTAAACAGGATCTTCCCATGAAACCCGTTCCGGCAGTTCCAGACCGCATTCTTCTTTGAACTTATTTCTACAATTGCTGCAATAGCAGATGGTATCCCTTCCGAGGCCTTTCCAGCTGTTATCGGCGAATCCTTCCGGACGGTACTTTTCAATGATTTCGGTCAGAACATCAGGGATATACTTTTTGTAATAGTCGCTGTTGACACATGAAAAATACCTGTCCTGTGAAGTAATGGGTCTGCCATCCTTATCAACACAGAACCAGTCAGGATATGTATCATAGAACTCTTTTGAAGCGCGGTTGATGTCCATACGGGCAACTACCTTAAGCCCGGCTTCGCGGGCTGCTTCGCTGAACTCCTTGAAAAAGTCCCTGTCGCCCAGAAATTTTGCCCGATACTGCAGCTTAAATTTGCTGGGGTAGTATGACACTATACCACCGCAGTTAACTATAACACCCTGGATTTTGGTTTCCTTCCACTGTTTACGCCAAAAATTAAGATCGCATTTTACAGGATCGTCCTCTGTAAGATTGGTCTGTCCCCATCTGTGTGTGGTAAGGTACCAGGGGTTTTGACAGGAAGGTTTGCCGTTCATGATTTTTGCCCCCTTTTCAGAACGGATCTTTGGAGTGAAATATCAAAGCTTATATTACTTAGGATTTGTTTTGAACAGAATATGGGATAGCATTACAAAAAGTATTATATATCGGATACGGTTTTTATTCAACCGCTGCAAATGTTTTCCATACGGCGATATACTGGCGGGAGAG
>LFTM01000185.1 GCA_001513505.1 Clostridiales bacterium DTU092
CGGTAACATCCATAGCAGCAAGGTTATCCAAAAATTCCCGGGGAAACCCCCTCCCACCTTTGTGGCCAGGCATATGTAAAGGAATTATGTTTTTTTTTGTATATTGTAAAAGCGCTTCCAGCAGAGGTGCTTTTATTTCCATGAAATTCATTTCCTTTGTCCAAAAAGTTTATTTTGTCCAAAATTTTTAATAAATCCCGGAACCGCCGCGGTAAACAGCCCGGGATATGTCCCAATGGACCGGGAACTAACCGGAAAATGACTCGACACGTAATATGCTGGCTATCTCATCAACCACATCAAATTTTCGAATTTCCTCCAAAGCCTGATTAAGAAGATTTCTTTCCACTCTATGGGTTATTAATATGAGAGGTACAACATTTTCTCCTCTTCCATGCTGAACCACAGATGCTATACTTACCCCATAATTACCCAGAACTGTGGAAATCTTGCCCAGAACGCCGGGCCGGTCCGCCACTTCAAGGCGGATGTAGTATTCACCTGATCCTTCGCCATTGATTTGAAGTTTTTCTGAAGTTTCATCAAATCCGTTTAACCTGTTTAATCTGTTGGAGAAAGCATTGGGCATTGCTGCAGCAATATCCATTATATCTCCCATTACAGCACTTCCGGTAGGTAAAGTCCCTGCCCCTTTACCGTACATCATAAATTCTCCGATAGCATCACCTTTAATAAACAGTGCATTAAATTCATCGTTGACCGCTGCCAGAGGATGGTTATTGTGGACCAGAGCAGGATGAACATGTATGTCAAGCTTTCCATTATATTTTTTAGCTGTGGCCAGCAGTTTTATTGTATAGCCCAGTTGAGCGGCATATTGAATATCTTTATCAGAGATCCTAGTGATACCTTCCCGGGGAATATCCTGTGGAGAGACCTGAACACCAAAGGCAATAAAAGCCAATATTGAGAGTTTGAATGCAGCATCCTCACCATCAACGTCAGAAGAAGGATCAGCTTCTGCATATCCCATCTCCTGCGCCATCTTTAATGCGGTGTTAAAATCTTTTCCCCATTTGGTCATCTGAGTAAGGATATAATTTGTCGTTCCGTTTATAATACCTACAATAGCATCAATCTCATTAGCAGCAAGGCTGTTGTTTAAAGTATTGATAATGGGTATGCCTCCGCCTACACTCCCCTCAAACCTTAATTCAACCCCANNNATTTGCCGTTACAACACATTTTTTATTTTGAATAGACTTTTTTATATACTCATATGCAGGATTGAGACCACCAATGAGTTCAACGACAATTTGAATTTCAGGATCATTAACAATATCATCAAAACTGGTAGTTAGTATATCTGTTGGAACGGATACTTTTCGGTTCTTATAAATATCACGTACCAGCACCTTTTTAATTTCTATGGGTGCACCTACACATCGGCTTATCCTGTGGTAGTGTCGGTCTAGTATTTCCCAGACTCCAATTCCCACATTTCCCATACCCAAAAGAGCTACTTTAATGCTTTCCTTCATTGGAGCTCCCCCTTTTATACCTGACATATGTTCTGTCAACCGGAAAAAAGCAGATTTCCAATAGAATCAGGCAAAATCTTAGCCTAAATTATAACATGAACAACATATATAGTAAACATTGAAATGAAATGCCCAAAAATAAAATGGCTCCTCAGGTTGGATTCGAACCAACAACCCCTCGGTTAACAGCC
>LFTM01000265.1:0-4123 GCA_001513505.1 Clostridiales bacterium DTU092
TAGCCTAGATCCCGGGCAGTCAAGACCGATGTAAGATATAGTCCTATATTGGTAGGTGAAGTTCTGTGTGCGACTCCAACCGGAGGTTCCTCCTGATAGTTATCAGGGGGCAGCCAGTTATCATCAGGTCCAACAAAATCCTCAAAAAACCGCCATGTCTTCCTTGCAATAAATCTAAGCTTCCATATCTGTTCCTGTGACAAAGCGGGAATCTGCCTTTTTTTAGGCATACTTGTACGGTATGCAACATACGGAGACAAAGCCCACACTGCAGCAAATATAACTGCGGGAAACCAAAGATTTGGGTTAAAGTATACAACCCATATGAGGAAAAAAAACGCCACTATTACAGCAGCACGCATTTTTCGCCAGAAATCCGAGAGTCTGCCTTTAAAACCCAGTTCCGCATCGGCAGCTGTAACCCATTCCAGCATATTTCTCCGGGTTATCGCCACCCTGATAAGCGTGCGGATTATAGCATCGGTCATCAGATAGGCCTGATGGGCAAGAAAAACAAAGGATAAAACTATCTGCCAGGACAGATTTTTCGCCTCAAACAACATATCTGAAATCTTTGCTGCTGTATACTCCCTTCTGCCGGCAGCGAAAAAATTACCCACTACATCCATTACCAATGGAAAAGTCAATGTAAGAGCAGCCAGGCCAACCCATAACCATACCGGTCCGGGCAGTACTGTCATTCCCAGCATTAGTACCAGGAATATGGCAGGTGACAACAGGCTGCGCCTCATATTATCAATTATCTTCCATTTTGATATAGAATTAATGGGATTGATGACGCTCTTTCCCTTTGCGTTTTTTACGCGGGAACCCAGCCACGGAATAAGCTGCCAGTCACCACGAACCCATCGATGCAGTCTCATGGCATATGCAACATAATTGGCAGGATATCCGTCCACAAGCTCGATATCAGTGACCAGACCGGCTCTTACATAGGAACCCTCCAGCAAGTCATGGCTCAATATTGCATTATCGGGAATAGCCTCATCCATCACTCTATAAAATGCGTCCAGATCATAGATTCCCTTGCCGGTAAATATTCCTTCCCCAAACAGATCCTGGTACACATCTGATACAGCAGTGGTATATGGATCAATACCGGTTTGTCCGGAAAACGTCAAAGCAAAAAAGGAGCGACTGGCGCTGTCTACAGCCACTCCTATCCTGGGCTGAAGCAGGCCGTATCCTTCTTCAACTCTGGTGGAAAAGGGATCCAGACAGGGTCTGTTGAGTGGGTGTGCCAATGTTCCTATAAGTTTTTTGGCGTTATCCCTTGGTAAATGAGTATCAGCATCAAGGGTAATAACATATTTTACGGAGTTAAGAACAGACAGATCACCTGTCTTAACATAATAGCTTGTGTCATCCCTGCCTTTTAAAAGACGGTTAAACTCCAGTATGGCACCCCGTTTCCTCTCCCATCCCATCCAGGATTTCTGTTTCGGGTTCCACTGACGATACCTGTGGAAATAAAAAAATATATCCTTTCTCTCATCGCTATAGCGTGAATTCAAGTCTTCAATAGCCTTTACAGCTGTCTCAACTATTTTTTCATCCTCAGGTTCATGCTGGTTAGGTGAATCCTTAAAATCCCCAACCAATGCAAAATGAAGGTTGTCCTCCTGATTGGCAAGATAGAAAACCTCCATCTGCTCTACCAGCTCTTTTACCCTTTTCTCGCTGGACAGCAAAGTGGGAATTATAACTATGGTACGAAGCTCAGGTGGGATGCCCTCTTTTAGTTCAAGCTTTGGAATATGACGGGGAGGCAATAGCCTGGTAATAGCCCTGTGAAGTAACCCTATCGCCAGGCTGACAATGGGAACAAGCGCAACAATACCGGCCAATAGTGCATCCAGCACATTGATTTGTTCCGCGTATCTATATATAACGGCATAAAGAAGTGCAAACAGCCCGACCGTAATAGACAAGCCTGCACCAAAATAGTATCCGTAAGGATGATCCATTATATGCCGTTTAAGTCTTGCACCCGGACTTATCTTAATATTTAATTTGATTTCCAGCTGTTTTCGGCCATCCCCTATAATGTAATATCCCACATGTCTGTGCCTGGCTTCAGCCCGGGGATTGCTCCCGAACTCCCGGGCGCATTCAACGGCGGCCTGTGCAACATCACACTCACTTATACCTGCCTCTCCGGCCAGCCTCTCAATCTGATGACGGTAATAGTCACGGGAAGCAAATTCCATCCTGGGATAGGCTCCCTGGGGATCCTGATTTAATATCTGCTCCACCACGCTAAGCTCTTCAAAAATCTCTTCCCACCTAAGGCCGGACAGAAACCGCAGGGTTGTGATAGCATTACCTATTGAAACCTTGTAAGCTGCCTGCTGCTGATGTTCCAACTGTATTATCTCCTCGGCATTTGTTCCCTGAAGAGCCAGCTTTCCGTCTACCCAGCGGATAATGGGTGCAGCATCGCTGCCATGATCTCTGAGACACTGAAGCAGACGCTCAGCATAGGCAGGTACCATAATATCCACAGCAGAGTCATGTTCCCGGATTAGCTGCTGTATATCCTGATCTGAATCCTCCAAAATATCCAGCAGCCTTTCGCTCCATATCTCTGCCTCTTTTTTATGATTCTGGGATTCCACTATATGTTCGGCAATTTCACGAATCTTTTTTATCAGTGCGATTCTTATCATAATAGGAATTGCCCAGAGTTCACGATTGGTTAACGGAGTTACCGACTGATACTCAGATATGAATACCTTTATATATTCGTCATCCAGCCTGCCATCTGTGTATGAAAGCATTTCTTCAATAAGTGCATAAACTCTCGGCAGACCTTTAAATTTCCCCGATTCCAAAACAGGAAGAGCTCTGTAATATTCCTGGCTGGAGCTGTGCTGGATCTCCTTTATATGTTCTTCAACCATATAAAAGTTATCCAGCAGCCACTCAGCAGCAGGAACAATGTACCCCTTTGACTTGACAACCTCATTGGTGGTTTTGTAAGCCTCAAACAATACTTCAATATCCTGATCAATCCTGGGAAATACGCGGCGAGATAATACTACCCCTTTTTTTATCCTGTGGTTGTTAGCAATTTCTCTAGCATGATGTTTCAGCTCTTCTAAATTTGACATCCCAACTCTCCTTTGCATGTTTGTTGTCCCAACATCTGCTATACTTAATTATTCACTGTTTTTTTCCTATGAATACATGCAAAGGTTGGAAATGACAGAATTATTGCATTTCAATAACGGCTTTCAATGCCTGGCGGTTGGCCATAACCTTCAAAGCATCATTGGCTTCCTCTAATCTGAAACGGTGTGTAATCATTTTACTGAACGCATCAGGATTTTCCTGTACCAGATTTATGGCCTGCCAGGTATGACGGGTATCGCTTACCCATACTCCCTGGATCTGTATATTTTTACTTACCACATCAACATAAAAATCGATCTGTTCTATCCCTGCCGGTTGGGCAAACCCTGTTGATAGATAGACCCCACCACTCCTTAAAAGTTTAATACCTTCTTCCACGACACCCTGAGAGCCTACCGCTTCAACTACTACATCGGCGCCCCTTCCTCCGGTTATATCCATAATAAAATTCCTTCGTTCATCGATGGTAGTAGCATGACGATCTAACGTTATAGCGCCCATTTCTCTGCATATTTCAAGTCGTGAAGGAGAGCCGCCTATAACCACAACCTTGGAAGCCCCAAGTTTTCTGGCAAATGCAACTGAATAAACACCCAGAGGACCCGGACCCTGTACGACCACTGTATCTCCCACTTTCAGATTGATCATGTCAAATCCATGGGCTATCGTAGCACCGGAGCACGAAGCTGAAACCATAACGCCAGCATCAATATCCTCAGGGATCTTGAATATATCTGTATCCCTTGTAAGAATAATATATTCGGAATAGCAGCCGTTTAAATAAGGCGGCTCACTGCATGATATGTTAATCCCGTATGTCTTTCTATTCTTGCACAGAGAAGGTTCCCTTAAAACCTGACAGGCAAAACACATATTACAGGTAACTCCCCGATTCCACATGATAAAATCGCCTTCATTAATCTGTTGCCCGTCCACTGTTTCCCGTTTTCCTATTACCTCCACCACC
>LFTM01000265.1:4131-7318 GCA_001513505.1 Clostridiales bacterium DTU092
ACCACCGTTCCTACACCTTCATGCCCCAGTATGATAGGCAGGGGAGTTCTTGGATCTTCACCTTTCCACATATGGACATCGGAGCCACAAATACCGGCAGCCTTTATCTTTACCAAAACCTGCCCCTTTTCGAGCTTTGGAACGGTAAATTCCCTGTGTTCCAGAGGCTGATTAAAATTAGTCAGAACCATTGCATTGCTTTTCAATTTATATCACCTTTCCTTAAATCCATATTATCTCATAATCTACAATCTTTAACCGACTTTCTTATCACAAGTTTTGTACTCATTAGCATGAGTTTTGATTTTTCATTTTTTTCTCCGTTGATTATCCCGATAAGCCTGCGGGCTGCCTGTGCCCCCATTTCATACAATGGCTGAGACACGGTGGTAAGAGGAGGATCGATATATGAACTGATATCCAGATCATCAAAACCCACCACGGATATATCATCAGGAACCTTTAATCCACAATCTTTAACGGCCCGTATAGCTCCTATTGCCCTGGTNNTCCTATTGCCCTGGGGTCACTTGTAGCAAAAATTGCATCCGGGACAACACCTCTTTTTAACAGATCTTTAACTGCATTATATCCGTTATCATCCCTCCCGGATACGTCCAGTATCATTTCGCTGACAACGGGCAACCCGGCTGATTCAAGGGCATATTTATACCCTTCCAGCCGCTCCCTGTAGAGTATAAGATTCCGATCCCCAACTATGATGCAGATCTTTTTATGCCCAGTTTCAATAAGGTAATTAACAGCTTCAACTGAAGACTTGTAATTATCCACTACAACCGCGTCCACCGACTGCCCCATATGTCTTGCTACAAGCACTACCGGGAAATCCTGCTGTTTTAATTTAATTATATGTTCGCTTTCCTCCCTGGCAGTAGCAAATATCAGCCCGTCAACCCAGCGGTTCTGCAACTTCTCAACGTAGTTTATTTCCATGGCCATATCCTCATCGGTATTGCACAGCACTACCGTATAACCATTTTCTCTGGCCACATCCTCTACTCCCCGGGCAACTGCCGGAAATACCGGGTTGCATATGTTTGGAATAATTAGCCCTATGGTGTTTGTTCTGCCTTCCTTCAACCCCTTTGCCAGAATATTGGGTTGGTAATTTAAGGCACGCACCGCTTCCATAACCTTTTCGCGAGTTTCCTTATCAACCGGGACCTTCCCGCTTAAGGCACGGGAAACGGTGCTGGTGGATACCCCGGCTCTTTTTGCTACATCCTTTATCGTTGCCAAATAACCTACCTCCCGTCCTCCCGGGGACGGACAGGCGTCTGGGTTTCCACGGTAAATTCACCGTCCCGGCATCGTATAACGAAATATTTTTCGTAATCAGGATTTCCGCCCACCGGTCTTAACGCTTCCTCAGATTCAAAGAACAGGTGAGGACCCCTGCTCTCAGGACGCTGCATACATGCCTTGACGATAGCCTTAGCTACGGGAAGAAGGTTGAGGGATTCATAATATTCAATAATATTCATACCTGCTCTGTCCACATGGCATTTCCCCAGCTGTCCCAGCCTCTCCCATGCTTTGGCAAGCCCTTCCCTGGTACGTACTATTGAAACATAGCGTCCTATAATGTTTTGAATTTCACGCTTCAGCTCAGCAGCAGAAATTAAAGGTTTGTCTGAGTCAATATCCTTATCTTCTCCAATACATTCCTGTCTCAAATCCCCGAATGGTTTTGGCTTGGCAGGCCAGCCCTCAGCTTTCATGCTTCTGGCATGATGCACCGCTGCCTCGCCGGCAATTTTACCAAACACCTGACAGTCCAGAAGTGCATTTCCACCGGGCCGGTTGGCACCATGCTGTCCTCCGGCACACTCACCGGCAGCAAACAAACCTGCAATTTCGGTGTCACCCTTATCGCGTATCTTTACGCCGCCCTGGAAATGCTGTCCCGAAGCTGCAATTTCTATCATTTCACCTTTATCCAGATCAATCCCGTTGTCCTTAAGCCATTGGATGGAGTCAGGGTTTATTTCCCCTAACCGTGCTAAAGGACTTGAATTCCGCTGTTCATCGGATACAGGTTGGTTTATCTCGCTGGCATACTTATCCCTGTTTTCAGGCTTTAGCATATCAAAGGAAAATCCCCTGGGATTTTCAGAAAAATCCAGGTATACCCGCTTACCTTTCATGGTTTCCTTAAAAACAGCTATGTCTATCTGACTGGAAGGATGCTCACATGAAACCGGCCAGCTGGCCCCTTTCTCAAACACGATATTATACACATACTCCAATGATGTTCCTTCAGGGAAATACCGGGCTAAAAACTCTTCCCCGTCTTCATTGATAAATCTGGGAACTGCACGCATAAAACTACCCGAACAGTTCAGCTTGGTCTTTACCGATGCAATACCTATTTGTATAAATTCCATGTTTACAAGGGATGCTCCGGCATTAAGAGCCAGGGCATAACCATCACCGGATGCACCGGGTGGATACACGTGCTGTGAAAAAACTTCTCCCCCTCCTCCGGTACCAAGTACAACTGCCGGGGTATTAAAGAACATCATCTCCTCATCCTCATTGACGCCAAAAGCACCGGTTATTTGCCCGTCTTCAACCTGCAGTCTGACTATCATGCTGTTTTCAATAATATTGATGCCCAGCTCTCTTGTTCTTCTGACAAGGGCTTCTTCAATATGAATAGCTGTTTTGGGACCGGTGTAGCAAGCTCTGGCATACTTTGAACCATCGGTAACAAACTGATGAGCTTTGCCGTCTTTCTTAACAAAAGGTACCCCTAGTTCATCCAGATATTCAAATGCCTCACGTGATTTTTTCGCCAATATAACCGCCAGATCATAGTCCGAAACCCTTCCGCCGATTCTATATATATCATCTGCGTGATATTTCCACGCGTCTTCCCCACCGGGTTCGGTATGGGGAAGTGTAGCATGAAAAGCCATTCTGTCGGAACATGAATTGGCTGTAGTCCCGGTAGTACCCAGTTTTCCCTTGGTAACCACATACACTTTGCACTCCGGATCCAGTTCCTTGGCGGCAATAGCGGCTCTCAGCGCCGCTCCGCCTCCTCCTACCACCAACACATCACAATCGAAATGTTTCATAATTCATGCACCCTTTCCTGTTTGGTAACAATATTTCCCTTGAAAATTATACATGCTCGGCCAGTCTGTTACTTTGAATAGGT
>LFTM01000240.1 GCA_001513505.1 Clostridiales bacterium DTU092
TAGAAGGAGTGAGGAATATCAAATGGATGTTGTAGGAATTGATGTACCATGCGTGGACTTTTTAGCCCATATAAACAGGCTTCCCAGGGAGGCGGATCAGGGTGCCCGGCTTTTGGAATACAGCTGGCAGGGTGGTGGAAAGGTTGCAACGGCCCTGGTGGCCCTCGCCAGGCTTGGGGCGAAGACGGGCATAGTCGGAGTTGTGGGAGGTTGTTTGTACGGACAATTCTGTGTAGATGACTTTGTCCGGCATGGTGTGGATGTTTCAAAGCTAATAATCGATGAAGATGGAGAAACCTCCCTCTCACTGGTGTTGTCCGAGAGTCAGACCTGTGGCAGAAACATAATTTTCCACCGTGGAAGTGTGCGCAATCTTTCCTTGGAGGATTTGGATCGGGATTATATAACCTCGGGCAAATATCTCCATCTGGCCCAGGCAACACCTGTAACCCGCCAGGCAGCTGTTTGGGCAAGGCAAGCTGGTAACACTGTTGTTTTTGATGCTGATGGATTCAGGGAAGAGATACAGGAGATGCTTCCATTGATTGATGTATTCATCGGTTCCGAGTTTTATTATAGAGCACTGTTTGACGATGATAATTATGAAGCCAACTGCAGAAAGCTTATGGAGGAAGGACCCAGTATCGTTGTATTTACCTTTGGGGAGGAAGGCTGTTTGGGCGTGGATGCTCAAGGTTTTTTCAATGAACCGGCTTTTTCAGTTCCTGTAAAGGACACAACCGGTGCGGGGGATGTATACCACGGAGCTTTCATATATGGGTTGCTCCAGGGCTGGAGCGCAAGTAAGACAGCCAGGTTTGCAAATGCTGTATCGGCAATTAAATGTACCAGGATAGGGGGGCGTGCAGGGATCCCCACCGTAAGCATGGTAGAGAAATTTATGGAGACGGGTTGTACTGATTTTGAAGAACTTGACGAAAGGGTTAAGTTCTATAGGAAACAAGGTTTACCATAAGCACAATAATCCAGATAACCAGGCTGATATATCAGTTTTGTAAATTAGCATCAGCAGGACACATTTTTGCCAATTATTGAAAAGGTATTTTAAAACTGTGACAAGGGGGAAAATAAATGGGAAAACAAATGACTTTGAAACTGGGTATTGTACCTGTAAAAAGAGGACCATGGTTTACAAGTATCGAAAATGCTCTTATATCAAAGGAGAAAGCTTTTGCTTCCCTTGAAAAGGTCAAGGGCAACATAGAAATGATCAACCTGGATCCAATCATTGAAAACGGTATTGCATCAACCGCTGAAGAAATACCAGTTATTGAAAAGTATTTAAAGGATAATAATGTAGATGCTGTATTCATGCTCCACTGCGATTTTGGGTTGGAAGAAATAATTGCAAGGGTTGGGAAGGCTGTAGGCAAACCTTTACTCTTATGGGGTGCCCGGGATGATGCGCCCGACAGCGTTACCGGAGCCAGGATAAGGGACACGCAATGCGGTATATTTGCAAGCAGTAAAGTTCTCCAAAGGTATGGCGTACCCTTTACCTATATAGAGAACTGTCATGCTGATGATCCCATGTTTATTCAGGGTGTGGAGTCATTCTGCCGCACCGCTGCTGTGGTAAAAGCTTTTAACTCCATGCGTATCCTGGAGGTTGGAAACAGACCAAGGCCGTTTTTAAGCGTTATGTACAATGAGGAGGAGCTTCTAAAGAGGTTTGGCATAGAAATTGTACCGGTTTCTATGGGAAGCTTTTTCAGACAGGTAACCGAAATGGCATCAAAACCTGATGAACGGGTTCTCAATATTGTTTCTTCTCTGAAGGAAAGAATAGATACTTCGCTGATAGATGATGAAAAACTCAGGAAAATTGCAGCCATGATGATCTTTATACAGGAACAGATGGATGCAGAGAATTGTAACGGCGCAGCTGTTGAATGCTGGACCAGCACCACTCAGCTTTTTGGCGTACTGCCGTGTCAGGTAATTGGAGAACTAACGGGTATGGGATATCCTGTTTCCTGTGAAGCTGACGTTGCCGGTGCAGTAACATCCGTGCTGCTCCAGGCTGTGGATTACAATAGACAGCCCTCGTTTTTTGCCGATTTAACGATCCGCCATTCTGAGAATGATAACTGTGAGCTTTTGTGGCACTGTGGTCCTTTCCCCTACGCTTTAAAGTCAGAGGGTTCAAAAGCTGCTTTTGATGAAATAGGCCATGGTCAGTGGGAGCTTAAGGATGGGGACATAACAATAGCCAGGCTGGATGGGGTGGACGGAAAGTACTCAATGTTCATCGGCGAAGGAAAGGCAGTTCCGGGACCGAAGGTGCAGGGCACGTACGCCTGGATGGAAGTGGATGACTGGTCTAAATGGGAAAGAAAACTGGTTGAAGGTCCTTACATCCATCATGTTTCGGGAATATACGGGAATTACGCAGATGTTTTGCAGGAGGCATGTAAATATATACCCGGTCTCAAGCCGGACAGAGTTTAGATTAAGTGAATAGGCTGTTTTATTTAACAACTGGAATTTGCAGGGTAGCCCATTAATTTGGTGCCCGGATAGGAAGGGATGAGATAATAGTGGACTTTAGAAATGCGTTAAATAAACGGTTGATCGTATTTGATGGTGCTATGGGCACCATGATCCAGCGGCATGGGCTTAAGCCCGGGCAGCTCCCGGAAACCTTCAACATGCTTTATCCGGAGGTAATTGAAGGGATCCACAGGGACTACATAGATGCCGGGGCCGATGTAGTTACTACCAATACATTTGGTGCCAATGAATATAAGCTTAAGGATTCCGGATATACGGTTGAGCAGGTAGTAACACGGGCGGTGGAATTAGCCCGGCGGGCAGCAGGCGACAGATGGGTGGCTCTGGATATGGGGCCAACCGGCCAGCTTATGGAGCCTATGGGCAGTCTTTCTTTTGACAGTGCATATCAGATGTATGCCAGACAGGTCATGGCAGGTGCTCAGGCCGGTGCGGATCTTGTTTTAATAGAGACAATAGGGGACTTATATGAAGCCAAGGCAGCCATACTGGCGGCCAGGGAGAACAGTGATCTGCCTGTGGTTTGTACTTTAACCTTCGAAAACAGCGGAAGAACTCTGATGGGCACCGATCCTTTAACTGCGGTTGTGGTGCTGGAAAGCCTTGGGGTGGATGCTTTGGGCGTCAACTGTTCCCTGGGGCCCGAAGAACTGCTGCC
>LFTM01000252.1 GCA_001513505.1 Clostridiales bacterium DTU092
ACAAAAAATCTTTTGAAACATTTAAAGCCGGAATTATAATTGGGCTTATGCTTTTCGCCGGAGTAACACTGCAGCAGCTGGGTTTGGAGGAAACTACGGCGGGCAAAGCCGCATTTATTACAGGTTTTTATCTGATTCTTGTGCCTCTTTTTGGCGTTTTCTTTAAACAGAAAATAAACAGAAGTACATGGATAGCAGGTATTATCTCACTTGCCGGACTATATCTTATAAGCATTACAGAGGAATTTACTATTTCAAGAGGAGATCTGTTAGTATTTTTAGGCGCTTTTTTCTGGGCAGCGCACATATTGCTGATTGACAGATTTACCCGAAAGTTTGACGCACTGAAACTATCATTACTACAATATATGTTTTGCTCATCATTAAGCTTAATCGTTGCTTTTATATCTGAAGATATTAATCTCAACAGCATTGTTCAGGCATCAGTTCCAATTCTATACGGTGGTATAGGATCGGTGGGCATTGCATACACATTACAGATATACGGCCAAAAGTATGCACGCCCTTCCCATGCCGCAGTCATCCTCAGTTTGGAATCGGTATTTGCCGCTATTGGAGAATTTTTAATCCTTGGCGAAACAATGAGTTTCAGGGCTTACACAGGATGTATCCTGATGCTTGCCGGTGTCCTGACTTCCCAGTTGGCCGGCATTAATGGATACCGACAAACAAAAGCTGTCAAGTCTCAATAACCTGACAGCTCTGTTACTATTTAATCTACCAGTACAAAATCAATGTTCCTTGAAGCCATATCAACGCCTACGATTCTAATTCTGACCAGATCTCCCAAGCGGTAAACCCTGCTGGTTCTTTGCCCTATAAGACAATAGTGCTTTTCGTAATATACATAATAATCATCATCCATGGTGTTTATGTGCACCAGTCCTTCCACCGTGTTTTCAAGTTCAACATAAAGCCCATAGTTGGTAACCCCCGATATAATACCGTCGAATTCCATACCAATCTTGTCCAGAACAAACTCGGCTTTTTTCAAGTCTTCAACCTCTCGTTCCACTTCGTCTGCAAGAATCTCCCGTTCGGTGCAGTGCTCGGCTATCCCGGGCAAAATGCTTTCCAGCTTAGCAATACGATTTAAGTCCAGGCGATTATTAAGCATATCTTTTATTATCCTGTGACACACCAGATCAGGATACCTTCTTATTGGAGAAGTAAAGTGACAGTAGTGCTGTGCAGCCAAACCAAAGTGGCCTGTATTTTCCGGACTATATTTAGCTTTCTGTAGAGATCGCAACATTACCGCATTTATAATACCCTCTTCCCGTGTGCCGCGGATTTCGTCCAAAAGATGCTGCAGTGCTTTAGGATGTATACGTCCACCGATTCCTTTAAGGTGATACCCAAAGTTGTGTATGAATTCATTGAATTCCAGCATTTTCTCAACATCAGGATCCTCGTGAATACGGTATATAAAGGGCATATTTCTCCAAAATACATGCTGTGCTATGGTCTCATTGCATATAAGCATAAATTCCTCTATTATACGTTCACCTATACCGCGGTTATAGAGCTTTATATCCTCCACCCTGCCCTGAGGAGTCAGCGTTATCTTTGATTCATTAAGATCAAAATCTATGCTGCCCCTCTTCATTCTGCGCTTATTAAGGATATGGCACAGGCGCTCCATATTTCTCAGGTCCTCTATAAAATCGGCATACTGGGACATCAGGTCCTCGTCCTCTTCATCCAGGACCTTGTTAACCTCTTCATATATCATGCGCTTTTTGCTTTGAATAACACTTTCATATATCTGATAATCAAGCACCTTGCCCTCTTCATCGATCTCCATAATTACCGATAATGTAAGCCGGTCCTCATCAGGATTCAGGCTGCATATACCGTTGGATAACTCGGGAGGCAGCATGGGAATTACCCTGTCTACAAGATACACACTGTTTCCCCTGGCCAATGCTTCCTCATCCAAAGGAGTATTTTCCTTAACATAATGACTTACATCGGCAATATGAACTCCCAACAGAAAATGGTTATCTTCTGTAATTTCAAGGGAAACAGCATCATCAAAGTCTTTGGCATCCGCTCCGTCTATTGTAAATGTGCGTAAATGCCGCAAATCTTTTCGTCCCGCCTTATCTTCTTCCAATACTGTTTGATTAACCTGTGCAGCAGCCTCCGCAACTTTGGGGGGAAATTTTTCAGGCAGCTTATATTGCCGTATAATTGACAAAACGTCGGTTCCAGCCTCATCTTTATGCCCCAACACCTCAATAATCCGCCCTTGGGGATTCCTCCTGTGTTCAGGCCATTTATATATTTCAACAACTACTTTATAACCTGTCTTAACCTGGCTGCTATCAAAAACGGGAATAAATACATCCCTTCCAATCCTGGGTTCATCCGGTATAACAAAACCAAGACGGCCATTGCCATTACTCTCAAATGTTCCAACAAGGGTTTTGTTTGCACGCTCCAGTATTTTATATACCTCCCCTTCACTGGAGGGGTAACCTCTCGTTCCATGGGGTAAAAGACGCGCAATAACCCTGTCGTTATGCATGGCCCCGTTCATGTTCTCGGCTGAAATGTATATATCCTCCTGTCCGCGGTCATCTGGTATTAAGAAGGCGAACCCTCTCGGATTTCCCTGAATCCTTCCAATAATATACCCTAATCTTTCAGGAATGGCATATTTTTTCTTTTTTGTTTGGACAATATGTCCGTCCTTTATCATTTCATCCAATATAGATTGAAATACCCCTTTTTCACCGGGGGAAATCCCTATGATATCCATTAATTGTTCTATATATAGGGGAGGTTGATTATTCTCATTTAAAACTTCCAGTACTTTTTCCTTTATTTTCAAATTATATCCTCCTCAATAAACTTCTTCAGTATGTAGCAAACTACAGCCCCAATTCATCTGCTATGTTTTGCATAGCTTCAATTGCCAGGCTTATAAATTCCTCAAGAGTTAAGCCCAGTTCCTCACAACTGTTGATCTGTTCCCTGGACGCTCCTCTGGCAAAAGATTTTTCTTTATATTTTTTTAACACAAATTCTGTATCCACATCAGCCAGCTTTTTGCTGGGTTTAACCAGCGCCGCTGCTACGATCAGCCCTGTAACAGGATCGGCTGCGTACAGCGCCTTATCCATCCTGGTGATCCTATCGTATCCCAAAGCATCGTTGTGTGCCCTGACCGCATTTACTATTTCATCATCCAGGCCTATCCCGGCCAGCATCTGTGCTCCTAACAGCCCATGTTGTGAAGGATTGTCAACCGTCTTCTCATAGTCAACATCATGTATAAGCCCTGCCAATCCCCATTTTTCCTCATCTTCACCAAACTTCTTTGCCAGCCCGCGCATAACCGCTTCGGTGGCCAGCACATGCTTCACCAGATTTTTATTCTTCATATTTTCCTTTACCAGTTTCAGTGCATCTTCCCTCGTCATCTCCGTATCCTCCCATTAGTTTTTTTATATTTATCTACAGATATACCTTTTCATATTATAATTAGCCAAAAATGATTAGGTTTATTCAGCTTATTATTTATAAACGCTTATGGGCATATAATAGAAAAAACGACCTTTGGGTCGTTTTGATTCATATTATTTTTCCATTCTCTATTAATCTAATATAGCCAATATCACAGCTATTATAATAAATGCAGCAGCGGATAACTTGGTAAGCTGTTGAAGTCTGCCTTCAAAACTTCTTGCCTTATGCTTCCCAAAAAAAGTCTCAGCTCCGCCTGCAATAGTACCCGATAAACCTGCTTTTTTCCCCGACTGAAGCAGCACAACAACTATTAAAAACAATTCAGCTATAACCAGCAGCACAGTAAGTATATTTTTAAGCACAGACACAGAAATTCCTCCCTCCTATGGATGACGGAACTATTTTATCATACCCTTATAGGAAAATCAAGACGAAAAATCTCGATGGCATATAGCCATAATATGAAGAATCCTCATTTGAAAAATATTATCCCAGCCACTGGAGCTCCAAGGCTAAGAGCCTGTAAACTTGCTCCAGGGCCTCATCAAACTCGCTGTATGTGCAGAATACTATTCCAATCACTGGTGTTCCAAGGCTAGAAATAAGTAAAATTCGCTCCAGGCCTCCACTAAAACTTGCTTACGCTCAGACATTGGTTCCGACTGCCTTCCGCTTCGTTAACAGGTTCTAAGCCTTTTCACAAGGTGATTTTCATAGTATTCTGCATATGTATCAGATATGCCCATAAAGTAAATTTCCGAGAAGTCAATGGTGAAATTTACCGAAAAGAGTATTTGCCCAGTTTGGTAAATACCGGCGGTTCGATGCATTCATCCTTGTATCTGTAGTTTCGCGCACTTCCTCTGATTGCATTGTACCAGTTGCCGGTTACCTCATTTATAATATGAAGCCCACCATCCCTTTCCTCCATCTCAAACAATAACATGCGTTTTTCTTGATGTATATTTGGACAGTGAAGTGCCATCATTAATTGACCTTCAAATGTATAGAATAGCATGGAATGAGCTCCGTCATGTGCATATAGAGGTTCGGGATGCTGTACCCATGGCCCCATAATCTCGCCGGATAAGCTCCTGGCATACCCGGTTGCATAACCTAAAGGTGTAAAGTTGGACCATAGCATTATGAGGGTTCCGTCCTGCATCCGGTGGAGGAAAGGTCCATCGGTAACATAGCCGCCTCCCCCGTTGGTACCAATAAATTTATCCCGCCAGGGCGCATCAGAAGCTCGGAATAATATCACCGGATCACCTATGGCCTCACCCAAATCATCAGAGAGCGGAACAGCAGCTATCTGACCGTCAAACACCTGAAGCCATTCATGGCAGAAAACCATCCACGGGTTACCCCTTCTGTCCACATATAACGTACCGTCCAAGCAATGCCAGCCCTCCGGTGTAACCGGTTCTTGCCTGACGGGCTTAAACGGTCCAAGGGGTGAATCGGCTACAAGGCATTGACACTTGCGATATGTACCTTTCGCCCGGAAAGACGAAATAAGGTAGTACTTGTTCTTCCATATATGGCATTCGGGAGCCCAGTAATCCAGATCCGCCCAAAAATCTCCCTGTTCAAATACAAGCTTCGGTTCACTCCAGTTTATCAAATCAGGACTTTCCAAAGCATAAAATACACCGCCTCCATCTTTTGTGTATGGATAACTCTTTCCCTTTATGGTTATATAACGTGCATAGGTATAGTATTTGCGGGATACAGGATCGGCAAGTATGAATGGATCACTAATTCGAATATCACGGACGTGTACAGGATAATCCATTTGAATCCCTCCCGGACTAATAATATTGGTTTTTCCAAAATTACCAATGGTTTAATATACAGAACTGACCATGCAAAACATATTCTTATAACATCATAAAAACTTATAATGAGTAAAAATAAAACCCCCATCATTTAATACATGATGGGGGATATTAATTACTTACTCTTCAAATTGAACCAAGCGTCAAGACCGGGATATTGAGCTAATTCATCCAGTTGTTGCTCAATGCGGAGCAACTGATTGTATTTTGCCACACGATCAGTACGTGAAGGAGCTCCTGTCTTGATCTGTCCTGCATTAACGGCTACTACCAGATCTGCAATGGTAGTATCCTCGGTTTCCCCTGAACGATGGGATACAACCGCTGTATATCCAGCCCGGTTTGCCATCTGAATAGCGTCCAGGGTTTCTGTCAGAGTTCCAATCTGGTTAACCTTGATCAGGATTGAATTTGCAACTCCCAGATCAATACCCTTGGCCAGTCTCTCAGTATTTGTTACGAACAGGTCATCGCCTACCAGCTGAATTCTGTCTCCAAGTTTCTCTGTAAGCAGCTTCCAGCCTTCCCAGTCTTCTTCGGCAACTCCATCCTCCAGAGAGATGATAGGATACTTATCCACCAGTTTAACATAATAATCTACCAGTTCTTCAACCGTCCTTACCACACCTTCTCCCGGGAAGTGATATTTGCCGTCTTCTCCGTACAGCTCTGTGGCAGCTGCGTCTATTGCAATGCGGATATCATCACCAGGCTTGTATCCTGCTTTTTCAACTGCTTCCAATATAACCTCAATAGCTTCTTCGTTGGTCTTCAAGTCTGGTGCAAAACCACCTTCATCACCTACAGCTGTGCTGTAACCTTTATCCTTAAGTACTGACTTCAGACTATGGAATACCTCTGCACACATACGCAGAGCTTCCCTGAAACTCTTTGCACCTACCGGCATAATCATGAACTCCTGGATATCCACAGTATTATCGGCATGCTCTCCACCATTTAGTATGTTCATCATTGGTACCGGCATAACCTTTGCATTTACACCGCCGATATACTGATAAAGAGGAATACCCAGCTGGTTAGCAGCAGCTTTTGCAACCGCTAAAGACACACCCAGTATGGCGTTTGCTCCCAACTTGCTCTTATTGGGAGTTCCGTCCAGTTCAATCATCAGCTTATCGATCCCAACCTGATCAAGGGCATCCATTCCAATAATTTCTTCGGCAATTATATTGTTTACATTATCTACAGCTTTTTGTACACCTTTGCCCAGATATCTTGACTTATCACCGTCTCTTAATTCAACCGCTTCAAAAGCTCCCGTGGAAGCTCCGGATGGAACAGCAGCCCTTCCCACTGCTCCGCCTTCAAGGTATACTTCTACTTCTACAGTAGGGTTGCCTCTTGAATCCAGAATTTCACGTGCAATTACATCTAAAATAGTGGTCATCTTCCGCATCTCCTTTCACTTTTTAATTAAACTCTCCCCCGTCATCTCTTCGGGCTTTTCCAATCCCATCAGTTCAAAGATCGTAGGAATAATATCCGCTAGACGTCCGTTCTCTCTTAAAACTGCATCTTTTCTTGTATCATCCACTAATATAAGGGGTACGGGATTGGATGTATGAGCAGTATGCGGCTGGCCTGTTTCGTAATCCAGCATCTGTTCGGCATTACCGTGGTCGGCGGTAATGATTGCTTTTCCGCCTACCGCTCGAATGGCTTCCACAACCCGTCCTACACATTTATCAACTGTTTCAACCGCTTCAACTGCTGCTTCCATAACTCCGGTATGTCCTACCATATCGCAGTTTGCATAGTTTAATATAATAACATCATATTCTCCGGAAGCAATCCTTCTCTCCACCTCATCGGTTACCTCAAATGCACTCATGGAAGGTTTCAGATCATATGTGGCAACCTTAGGTGAAGGAATAAGCACCCTGTCTTCATTTTCATTAGGACGCTCCACTCCTCCGTTAAAGAAAAAGGTTACATGAGCGTATTTTTCAGTTTCGGCAATCCGTAACTGTTTTTTCCCCAGCTTACTTATATATTCACCAAAGGTGTTGTCCAGGCTCTGAGGTTCGAAAGCCACATGAATATTTGTATAGGTTGCATCATATTGCGTCATGGACACAAAACAGACCGGGAAATAACCCATGCCTCTGGCAAATTCGGAAAAGTCCTCTTCAATAAAGGCTCTCGTAATCTGCCTGGTCCGATCCGGCCGGAAGTTAAAGAATATGATTGAGTCATTTTTTCCAATGGTAGCCACCGGTTTTCCATCCTCAAGCACTACCGTCGGAATCACAAATTCGTCGGTCACACCTTCACTGTAAGACTGTTCCATGGCTTCAACTGCCGATGAAGCAACCTTACCCTTTCCCAATACCATGGCATCATATGCCTTCTGGGTCCGTTCCCATCGTCTGTCGCGATCCATAGCATAGTAACGTCCTGACACAGTAGCAATTTTCCCTAAGTTATATTCCTGAAGCTTTTCCTCAAGCATCTCAATATAGGACTTGCCGCTTGAAGGAGGAACATCCCTTCCATCCATAAAACAATGGATATAAACCTGTTCAAGCCCATGGGATTTTGCCAGCTCCACCAACGCATAGAGATGCTCAATATGGCTGTGAACACCGCCATCGGATACTAAACCCATCAAGTGGAGCTTTGAACCATGGTTTTTCACGTTTTCAATTGCGGTAAGCAGCGCCTTATTAGTAAAGAAATCGCCATCCTCAATAGCTTTGCTGACCCTGGTAAATTCCTGATAAACAATCCTGCCAGCACCTATATTCAGATGTCCTACCTCAGAATTCCCCATTTGTCCATCGGGCAGTCCAACGTCAAGCCCGCTGGCACCTATAGTTACATGGGGATACTCATTCCAATATCTATCTATATTAGGTGTATTTGCTTTATAAACAGCATTCCATTCTTTCTTTTTATTTATTCCAAACCCATCCATTATAATCAGGGCGGTCAAATC
>LFTM01000052.1 GCA_001513505.1 Clostridiales bacterium DTU092
GTTTACAAGGGGATTGGTTATTGCCGTTATAGCTTTTATATTTTTAATAATTCCACCAATAAACCAATAGGCATCCTGGCTTAACTGCAGCGGATCGTTTTCATCATAAAATGCATTTTTCCCGTCTTTAAATAATGATACATTCGTATGCATCCCCGAGCCGTTAATACCAAAGATTGGTTTTGGCATAAAGGTGGCATGTAAACCGCATCTTTGAGCTACAGCTTTAACAACCATTTTAAAGGTCATAATATTATCCGCGGTAGTAAGGGCTTCCTGGTACTTAAAGGAAATCTCATGCTGGCCGAATGCAACTTCATGGTGAGAAGCCTCAATTTCAAAACCCATATCCTCCAGGGCAAGACATATACTCCTTCTTGCATCCTCACCCAAATCCACCGGGCCAAGGTCGAAGTAGCTGGCGTGATCTTGTGTCTCTGTTGTGGGTTTTCCTTCACTGTCGGTAAGGAATAAGAAAAACTCGCATTCAGGGCCAACATTAAACTTCTCGTATCCCATATCAGCAGCCTTTTTCAAAGCCCTTTTCAATACATACCTGGGATCGCCAATAAACGGCGTACCATCGGGATTAAGCACGTCGCAAATTAACCGTGCAACTTTACCTGTTTGCGGCCTCCACGGAAAAATAGCAAATGTAGATGGATCGGGTGCCAAGTACATGTCCGACTCCTCAATCCTCACAAATCCTTCAATGGATGAGCCGTCAAACATACATTTGTTATCCAGGGCTTTGTCCAGTTGTTCCGCAGTGATAGCAACATTTTTTAGCGTCCCCAAAATGTCAGTAAACTGAAGCCGTACGAACTTAACATCCAATTCCTTTACCAGTCTTAAAACATCTTCTTTGCTGTACTTTGCCATAAAAGCACTCTCCTTTTCGAAAATTAAATTTGAATTGACAATATAAAAAGGCGTACTAATGGAGTTACATACTCTCCATTGAGTACGCCTGTCAGACTACATCAATACTGTACGCCTTTGCACAGCTAAATACTCTATTTAATTCGCTAATATAATACCACATTATATTCCACCAAGTCAATATAAGAATTTCTTATACTTTTTATAACCACAGGTTATATCAAAACATCGAGTCACCATCACGGGTAGTCCATTTTATAATTATCCGCTCCTTACAGCCTTAACCCATCTTTTATCCTTTCAACAGCCTTTATTGTATTTTCCCTGGTGCCAAAAGCCGTCAATCTGAAATAACCTTCTCCGGACGGTCCAAAACCCACACCGGGCGTTCCAACCACGCGAGCATCATTGAGCAGCTTGTCAAAAAATGTCCAGGAATCTATTCCATCGGGTGTTTTGAGCCATATATACGGAGCATTTATACCTCCAAAAACCTGGAAACCCATTCCCAGCAAACCATTCCGGATAATAGAGGCATTGGTCATGTAGTAGTCTATCATTTCTCTGACCTGCTTCTTCCCCTCCGGGGAATAAACAGCCGCTGCTCCCCTCTGGACTATATATGATACCCCGTTGAATTTTGTAGTCTGCCTCCTGGTCCACAGTCTGTTTAACGACACAGCTTTACCGTCAGCTGTATATCCCATCACTCGCTTGGGAATAACGGTATATGCACACCTGGTTCCGGTAAAACCGGCAGTTTTGGAAAAACTTCTGAATTCTATTGCGACTTCCATAGCCCCTTCTATTTCGTATATGCTGTGAGGCACATCCTGCTCTCTGATATAAGCCTCATATGCTGCATCATACAATATAACCGATTGATTCTCCCGCGCATAGTCCACCCACTTCTTAAGTTCCGCTTTTGAAAGGGTTGTACCCGTAGGATTATTTGGATAACACAAGTATATCATATCCACGCGACAGCCGGGCAGCCGGGGAACAAAACCATTTTCAACATTGCACGGAAGGTACACAATCTTCTCAAATCCTGCCGGAGGATTCAAATTGCCTCCCCTTCCCGCCATTACGTTAGTATCTACATATACAGGGTAGACCGGATCGGTAACAGCTACAACATTGTCCACGCCAAATATCTCCTGTATATTGCCGGTATCGCATTTCGAACCGTCGCTTATAAAAATTTCATCCGCTTCCAGCTCTACGCCCAAGGGTCTGTAATCATGCTCAATAATACTGTTTATCAAAAAATCATATCCCTGCTCCGGTCCGTAACCTCTAAATGTTTCCGGCCTTGCCATTTCATCCACAGCCTGGCGCATGCTTTTTATCGCAGCCAGGGGAAGAGGCCTGGTAACATCTCCTATCCCCAGGTTTATTATATCCGCATCAGGATTCCCTGATTTAAACCTTGCTATCCTGCGCCCTATTTCACTGAAGAGGTATACTCCCGGTAGTTTCAGGTAATTCTCGTTTATCGTTATCATAAAAACTCATCTCCTTCAAATAAAATGAATAATCCTTATCAAAGCATACCGGCACCGTGGTTCAAAGGATTGGTCTCCTGGCACAAATCAGAAGGTTGATATCAATTTCTCCATCAAATACCTTTACAGCGGGGCCGGTCATGTAGACATTATTATCGACCTCATTCCACTCTACAAACAAATCACCGCCTAACAGCTTAATAACGGCGTTTCTCCCGCATATTCCGTTCAATACTGAAGAAACCAACGCTGCACATGCACCCGTCCCGCAAGCCATGGTCTCACCGGCCCCTCTTTCCCATACTCTCATTTTTATGGTGTTCCTGTCGATAATCTGGACAAACTCAGTATTTATCTTTCTTGGAAACAGATAATGGTTTTCCATTTTGGGCCCCACCTTTTCCAACGGAAAAGCATCCACCTTATCAACATAAACTACAGCATGGGGATTTCCCATTGATATGCAAGTTACCATGTAAATATCATTATCAATTTCAACCGGCTGGGATATAAACCGGGATTTACTGCTTTTGACAGGAATATCTGCCGGAGCTAAAATTGGCTCTCCCATGTCAACCTTCACCAAATCCACCCTGCCATTTCTCACCATCATATCTAGTTTCTTGATACCAGACAGGGTTTCAATACTTATTGAAGTTTTTCCGGTTAAGCCGTTATCATATACATATTTCCCAACACACCGTATTGCATTACCGCACATCTCGGCTTCAGAACCGTCACTGTTGAATATTCGCATTCGAAAATCAGCAATTTCTGATGATAATATAAGCACAAGGCCGTCTGAACCGATCCCAAAATGCCTGTCGCTTATGAGTTTAGCTGTTCCGGAAATGTCCTGCATTAATTCATCCGTATATTGGTCAATACAATTTATATACACATAATCATTACCCAGGCCATGCATTTTTGTAAATCTGAGCATAAATCCCCTCCATTTTTATTTAATGGATGTAATGTTAAAACTATACATTTAAGTATATTATGCAAGTTGAAATATAAATGTTGCAATTCTGCTTATAGTCATTTTTGATATAATATATATTTAATGGATTTATAACGCAAAATTATATATTACCATTTAATCCAAAAATTTATTTTGCAACAATTAAATTCCCATATTGCACATTCATTGCCATAGCTATATAATAATCAAGGGAATCTGCAATATGAGGTGAAAACTTATTGATAGGAATCAGAGTATGTCTTGCACTCAACCAAATTGAAGAGATGAAAAAGATTAAGCAGTTTTTAACTCACCAGGGTTTTTCAGTCATCGATGAATCAACCGACGGTGCAGCAGCTTTAAGGAACATTAATATGCTGCACCCTGACTTGGTAATCGCAGATGCTGATCTTCCGGGTATAAACGGCATCAGTCTGGCCAAAATTATGGATGAAGATGACGTTGCCCCTGTCATTGTAATAACCAACTCAAATAAAGAGGGGTTATGGATGAACTCCGGGCAATCCCAGGGGATAACCTTCCTTCAACGGCCCCTGACAAAAGCAGGACTTATGCAAACCATCCAGCTNNCTTTCTCTTATGAACTACCGCAAGCAAAAAAGTCTTAAGGATGAGATAAAAAAGCTTAAAGAACAGCTTGAAGATCGAAAGCTCATCGAGAAAGCCAAGGGAATTATCATGGACCAACTGGGTGTGACCGAAAAGGAAGCTTACCGACTGCTGCAGAAACAAAGTATGGATACCGGAACGCCTTTACGCGAACTAGCTAAAGCGATCATTTTGACCCATCAGTTGAACAGTCAAGTTTGATATCCGGTATGGCAGGCATTCTCATTTTGTGACTGTTGACAGCCCTTAACCTGTTCACTTCATCAATCACCCTTTTATCTCCCTTTTCTGTCAAAATCACCTCATCCAGCTGCTTATACGTGATGCCCAATTCACTTTCATCGGTCTGACCTGTCCATAGACCGGCAGATGGAGGTTTTCGAATAATTACATCAGGTACGCCAAGATACTTTGCCAGTTCCCAGACCTGGGTTTTGACAAGACCCCCAAGAGGCAGTATATCAACACCTCCATCACCGTACTTTGTAAAGTAACCAACTTCCAGCTCGCTCCTGTTGCCCGTTCCCACAACGATGTAATTATACAACTTGGCATAATAATACAGCGTAATCATTCTCAGCCTGGGTTTTATGTTGCTGGCCGCAAGTTTCTCGATTTCCTGTGTGATAGGAATACTTGCTTCAAACCTACGTATTTCCTGGGTTGCTCTTAAATCGGCCAACATCTCAATAATGCAATCATATGCTTTTTCAAGATTAATCTCGATGTAGCAAATGTCCAGTTTTTCAGCAATTAACCTGGCATCGGCAGTGTCCTGTGGCAAACTGTAGCAGGGCATGTAAATCCCCAAAACATTGACGGGTAAGGCTTTGCTGCATAGCGATGCTGCCACTGCAGAATCCACTCCTCCGCTTATACCCAGCACACAACCCATTGCGCCTGCCTCCACTACCTTGTTCCGTATCCATTCCACAAGCTTCTGTGATAATTCTCCATACATATTCACAGCCTCCATTCATAATTCAAATATCATTTAAACAGACCTCACTCGGATTATTATCTTCTTTACTCATTCTTATGGCATTAGGGATTTAATAATATTCCTTTTTACACGGAAATCAATTTCCGCAACGTGTTTGTCATTACCCGGAACGTTATATATATTTGGTCATTACTTTTTCAATCGGGTTATCCAGCTTGTATTCCCTG
>LFTM01000057.1 GCA_001513505.1 Clostridiales bacterium DTU092
CTAAATGCGCAGTCTGCTTTTGTAAAACGGCATACAGCTTTGTATAATTTTTAAATTACAGTATACAATTGTAAATCAGAATATATTATCATTTCTTTTGAACTGTGTCCCGCCTGCAGAAATGGCGGTCGGTGTTAAGACAGCCTACGCTGCCAATAGTCCACCACAATTAGCTAGTCACGCATGAAGAACCGTTTTAGCCCGGGAGTATGGGAGCATGCTTTTTTAAGGCATATACGATCTCTGCCTGCCTTATAAGCAGTACTCGTCAGCCATTTACAGAAGTGATCGGCTTCTGCCGCTGATAAGGTTGATAATTATGCTAAATATCTGTTATAAGCCATTTCCGGCGATGCTTACCGGAGGAATCGAAAAAGCCATGGGAGACCCATAGCTTTTCACACATAGCACAGCTAAGCTATCAACCTCCCCTTACCACGCTTGCGGAGTTAGCTGACGGATTCGGGCCGAAGAGTGTAGCCCTACACCTTTGGACAGAAACACATGCCCAGAGGTGACTCACCCCAAACAAATGGTTCCCCCGCTTCTTTATAAAAAGAATTCAGCGCTCCAGATTGAAAACCTTGGCACCTTTACTTATTAAATTTTCCACACAGGCTTAATGTAATTGGTCAAATTTGGTCTATGCAGCTAAAAAGAGTATACCACAAGCTGCTTTGTAATGCAAATTTTTTTTGTGCAAAATAGCTAATTCCAGCGGTATGTACCCTTTTTCGACAACATTAGTATTAATTCGAAACCGGCAAAATGCCTGCCGGTATTTTTAATGAAGAAAGACACCGTTTCTTCATCGGTGCCTTTCTTCACAATGATTATCCATATACTTAAACCCGTACTTTAATCACTTTTGCTCCTTTTCCGGCTTTAATATACATTCCCTGAGAGTCATGCCTGACTTCTTCGCCCTCGATGAGCTCCACAGATCCAACATTATGGAGAACTACACTCCATGGTTTATCAGCATTATCCACTGTTATGCTTATAATATCCCCTTGTCTGGTTGCCCGGGCATTCATTTCATATTCTCCACGGAGATTTGGAATCCTGGCAGTTGCAGTGCAGCCATCATCCAACTCAAAAACATGCAAAGTAACATCCTGACAGTAATCATAATCCGGCCGCGTATCAACTGAACCTATGGCAATTATGCTGTTAGGCTTAACCCATAGAGGAAGACTCATATAGTCATAATTTTCATCCAGCCACCGTCCTCCTTCCACGACTCTTCCATCCAGTAAGTGAGTCCATCGTCCTTCAGGAAGGTAGTATTTGGCCTGACCTTTATCATTGAATATGGGAGCCACCAACAGCGAATCACCAAGCATATACTGCAGATCCAGGAAACTGCAGGTAGGATCGTCAGGAAACTCCAACAGCATGCTTCTGAGGACCGGAACACCCTTATTGGCAGCCTCGCAGGCAGAGTCGTACAGGTAAGGCATTAATTTGCATTTTAGCTTGGTAAAATGTCTTAGCACATCCACAGCCTCTTCATCAAACAACCATGGAACCCTGTATGAGCTGCTCCCATGAAGTCTGCTGTGAGACGACAATAAACCAAATGCAACCCATCGTTTATACAGATCCGGAGTAGCGGTGCTTTCAAAGCCGCTAATATCATGGCTCCAGAACCCAAACCCTGACATACCGAGGGACAAACCACCTCTTAGTGTTTCTGCCATAGACTCATAAGTTGCAGCGCAGTCGCCCCCCCAGTGAACGGGAAACTGCTGGCATCCTGCGGTTGCTGATCTGGCATACAGGCATGCGCCTCCCTTGCCGTATTTTTCCTCCAACAGCTCGAATACCACTTTGTTGTACAGGAATGTATAGTAGTTATGCATCTTCTCCGGATCCGAACCGTCATAGTACATTACATCGGTGGGAATCCTCTCGCCAAAATCGGTTTTGAAAGCATCCACGCCTATATCAAGCAGAGTCCTGAGCTTGGATTTATACCATTCACAGGCTTCAGGATTTGTAAAATCAACCAGCGCCATACCGGCCTGCCACATATCCCACTGCCATACATCCCCGTTTGGCTTTTTCAGAAGGTATCCCTTCTCCTTACCTTCATCAAAAAGGCTGGACCGCTGGGCTATATACGGATTTATCCACAGACAGATTTTTAATCCCCTTTCTTTTAATCTTCTCAGCATGCCCTCAGGATCCGGGAAAACTCTGTCGTCCCACTCAAAATTACACCAGTGAAACTCCTTCATCCAGAAACAGTCAAAGTGGAATACATGAAGGGGTATATCCCGCTGGGCCATTCCGTCAATAAAGCTGTTGACCGTCTCTTCATCATAGCTGGTGGTAAATGAAGTGGTTAACCAAAGCCCAAAAGACCATGCAGGCGGAAGAGCAGGCCGCCCTGTTAGTGCGGTATATTTGTCCAAAACCTCTTTGGGATGAGGACCATAGATGATGAAATACTCAAGGCATTCTCCCGGTACGCTGAACTGTACCCGGCTTACCTTTTCAGAAGCTATCTCGAAGGATACCTTTTCCGGATGGTTTACAAATACTCCGTAACCCTGATTGGTCATGTAAAACGGCACGTTTTTATAAGCGATTTCACTGCTGGTACCGCCATCTTCATTCCAGATGTCCACAACCTGTCCATTTTTAATAAACGGAGTAAACCTTTCACCCAGACCATATACGTATTCCCCGACTTTTAGCAGCAGTTGTTCGTGCACATATGTTTCCCCGTTGTCCATAACAATGTAACCCATATTCCTGAAACCGCTCTGAGTTATAAGCTGGTCGCCGCCGAAATATTCAACCTCCCATCCCTGCTGCTTTTTTACCTTGACCTTCAGCTGCCCTGAAGATAATGAAGCATATTCTTCATTATCTTCAATTTCAACTTTCACCTGCTCCTTGCAATTGAGCCTAAAAGATGGAGGCTTTTCAACGGTTCCCTTGTGATGATACAGTTTTACGCGAATAACATCTTCCATAGGCGATGAAAACTCAACGGTAAAAAGCGGACAGTTCAGAGTGTCCCCCCGTTGGCGAATCGGCCTGGTGGGAGCATAAGCGATTAACGAATCGTCCCTTATCTCGATGTCATACGCTTCTGCCGGAAAGTGTGCCTCAAGACCTTCCCGCATTAGCCAGTACCCATTTGTAAACTTCATAAAAACACTCCTTTTCTGAATATTTCTACCTATAAAATTCTTATATAATAATTCACCAATAAAAGGCTTGGATAAGGATTTAAATTATCCCGTTGTTGCCTATCACTTCACGATACCACAGCGCGCTCTTTTTGGGTGTTCTCTCCATCGTATCGTAATCTACATGTACTATACCAAAATTTTTGCTGTATCCGAAAGTCCATTCAAAATTATCCATAAACGACCATACATAGTACCCTTTAAGTTTTACTCCATCGTGAATAGCCCTGTGGGCTGCCTCAAAATGAGCTTTTAAATAATCCAGCCTGTCCTGATCATCTATCCTGTCATCTGCAACTTTATCATCTTTAAATGCAGCTCCATTTTCGGTGATATAGATGTCGGGGCTATTGTAATCCCTGTCAATCCTGATGAGAAGATCGTAAAGACCGTCCGGGTAAACCTCCCAATCCATTTCGGTATAAACACCTTCTGGCCGGACATGCTCAAAATCAGTCTCACGCCCTTTTTTCACAACAGCTCTGCTGTAATAGTTTACACCTAAAAAATCCACAGGATGATCGGCTATAAACTCCATATCCCCGTCCTTTATCACAGGAGCGTTAAGTTTCTCCTGGTATAATGCCAGTATATCCTCAGGATACTCTCCTTTGAAAACCGGATCAAGAAACCATCGGTTTTGACCTCCATCCACAAGCCGTACCGCCTCCATATCTTCAGGATTATCAGAAGCGGGATAAACCGGTGTCAGGTTAAGGGTAATACCAATCTGACCACCTTTACCGCCTGCCTGCCGGTAAGCCTGTACCGCTTTGGCATGGGATAACATAAGATTGTGACTGATCCTTACAGCAAGTGCAAAATCCGTATACCCCGGTGCATGTATCCCGAATGCATTACCTAAAAAAGCCACTACCCAGGGTTCATTATGAGTAATCCATATTTTTACCCGATCACCCAAAACATCGTACATCTTGAATGCATAATCGGCAAAATAATTAGCCACATCCCGGTTGTCCCAGCCCCCCATATCCTGAAGTGCCTGGGGCAAATCCCAGTGATAAAGGGTAACAGCAGGCTCAATACCGGAGCTTAATAGTTCATCAACTAAAGAATTGTAAAAATCTATGCCCTTTCTGTTAAGCTGGCCTCTGCCTTGCGGGTAAATACGGGGCCATGCTATCGAAAACCTGTATCCTTTAATACCGAGTTCCTTCATCAGCTGTACATCTTGTTTATAACGGTTGTAATGGTCGCAGGCAACATCACCGGTATCACCGTTCAGAATCTTACCCGGTGTATGGCTGAAGCGATCCCAAATGGATTCCCCCCGCCCGTCCTGAGTCACCCCCCCTTCGATCTGATAGGACGCCGTAGCAACGCCCCATAAGAAACCATCAGGAAAAATTAACTTACTCATATAATCCCCCTTTTCAAACGTATTTACCATTTTTATTACTCTATATATAATTTTACCATATTGTTGAGTAAATGGACTATCATATAAATCGACTCACATCATCGGTTGTGCTGAACCTATACGCAGATAGCACAAAAAAGACCGCCGCAAATGCCATTAATACCACCAGATTGCCTGCTACATCATGAAAAAATGCCCCCCTCTGCAGTGCCTGTACCGCATCCAACGCCCATCGTTGAGGTATAAAATAGGATATCTTTTGCATTATGGCAGGCATATATTCCACCGGCCAGAAGCAACCAGCAAGCATGCATGAAGGAGTGATCACAAGAGTAGAAGCAACCCCTGCCTCATATGATGACCGGGCAAGGGCCACTATCATCATACCTATGGATATGGCTACAAGACCGAAACATCCAAGTATAACCACCATCTGCCAGTCGGGAACATATGTGTTGATTTTAAATACCCATCTCATAATAAAGATCAGTAAACATATCTGGATGAGTACAATAATAATATTGGTTATAGCGTTGCTTAAAACATATTCCCCCGGTTTTACAGGAGCAGAACATATTCTGAAATATGTCCTGTTTCGCTTATCCTTAAGTATTATCTCGGCGGTGTTACCCGTCCCAATCATAACAAACATTATAAGAAATCCCAGACTCGTAAAGACAATAGATTTATCATTTGCCTGATCGTCAACCTTGGCTATTTCCAGATGAACCTTTTGATTTTTGTATCCTTCATACAGTTTATCAAATACTGCCCTCTTTCCTCCGGATGCCCGGGCAAGCATATATATATTATCGGTATACAGTTTAATATAGTTCTCCAGCCATATGGTTGTTTCTTTTCCTCTTACCGAAACAATCTCAATCTTCTTTGGATTTCCACTTAGAAAGCCTTCCAGTAAGTTTTTCGGGAAGATTACAGCACAGCTCAGCTTGTCATCCATAAGGAGTTCATCAATAGAATCGGAGTCAATCTGTACAACTTCAAAGCTCTCTGTTTTACTCAGGGAATTTATTATATCGTTGGACAAAATCCCATTATCCATGTTTATTATACCAATACTCAATTTGTTTGTTCCGGTGCCTGCGTGCATTGTCATAGACATCACCAATCCCAGTATAGGCAATGCAAAATATACTATATAGTTTGATTTCTTTCTGAAAGTAACCTTTAAGGTGTTGAGCACCAGCAAATATATGGTTCGCATTATCAGGCACCCTCCTTCCTGTATACCATAGATGAAACCATGATTAATAAAAATGCAATTAAGAGATTGATTGTTATGCTCACCGGCACATATGAAAAATCGTTGTTGTATATTACCCTGAAAATCGCCTGATTGGTCCATTTAACCGGAGAAATTACAGATAGTTTCTGAAAAAACTCTCCCATTGTGTCTATAGGAACATACCCTCCTCCCAGCATTACAAAAATGGGGATGGCTAAATTTATTATACCCACTGATAAACCCTCATTCTTTATTGTAAAGCCAATGCATGTTCCTATACTTACCGCCATTATCGCTTCCGATACAATAACGGCCAATATCACTCCAATGTTGCCTCCCCAGTTGGCATTCAATATAAGCTTGCTGAATAAAAACACAACCAAAGCCTGCATTACGGTTATCAGTATACATCCCATTACCTTTCCAATCAGGATTTCGTACTTGTTAACAGGACTGCATAATATTCGGTTTCCGGTTTTGAGGTTTTGTTCCCTTTTTATACTTGACAGACCGGTAATGGAAGAATACATGAGTATCAATGTGAGCATGGTTACAGAATAATAATCGGTTGAAGTAGGTTTCCGCTTTTCATTTAAATGCCTTGTTATATAGAATTCGTTCCCGGAGGCATCCGTAATATCCGCAAGCATGGCCGGGTCTTCTTTGGCTGCTTCAGCAATTACATTGTATCTTTCTGTAAATCCATAAATTAATGTTTCCACAATGTTTGCCTCAAAATAATATCTGTCATTTTTATATAACCTGATCACCTGGGAATCATCTTCTAACACTACATAGCATGAATATTCAGCCTGTTTCACGCTTTCAATTCCCGTCCGGGTATTATCGGTTTCTTCAAACTCTATACCCATATTGCTTACCATTTCTATAAAACCGTTGAATGCTTCCCCGAGAAATGAACCTCCCCGGTTGGTATACAGAACTTTTATTCCTTCAAGCTCAATTCTCGTAGAATTAAACATGAATGAAAGGGCGGTGCCGAGAATCAGTATCAAAGCCATAGGAAACAAAATCATCATTATATTGGCGTTTTTTTCACGCAGATTATGCTTCAGTTCTTTTATAAAGATTGGAGCAATATTTTTCATTTCATGCACCTCCCAAACGCGTCTATAAGCTCGCCGATATCAGTCCCTGAGCTTTCTTCCGGTAAGAGTCAGAAATACCGTTTCCAGATTAGGAGTTTTATTGTCGATGTTCTTAATTGGTACCCCTTTTTCTGTAAAGTAAAGAATAATCCTGTCAAGATTGTTTATATTATTTGAATTGTTGATTTTAACAGTGTTCTCTTCTATCTCAACACTAATGACGCCATGAATCTCCTTGAGTTCGGTTTCGCTAATCCTGTCTCTTCCTTCTAAAATGGATATCCATACGGAGTTTTGATCGTTTATAATTGACATAAGCTCTTTCTGGGTGCCTTCGGCTATTATCTTACCGCAGTCCATTATTGCCACCCTTGTACACACCTCTTCTACCTCTTCCATATAATGGCTTGTGTAAATAATTGTACTACCCAATTGGTTTAACAGTTTAACCGATTCAAGTATATGCTTCCGCGACTGAGGATCTATACCTACTGTAGGTTCATCCATTATTATTAGTTTAGGTCTGTGTGCAATAGCACACGCAATATTAAGCCTTCTTTTCATTCCCCCGGAAAATTTTTTAGGAAAGCTATTAATATGTTCAGCAAGTCCGGTAAATTCCAGTGCTTCTTCAGCACGTTTTTTTAATTCTTTGCCTCTTAATCCATAAAGACTTGCAAAAAACATAACGTTCTCCAGGCTGGTTAAATCTTCATATATCCCTATGTCCTGGGGAACTATGCCTATATTTTTCTTTACCTCATTGGAGTTTACACTTATATCCTTGCCCATTACCCATATACTGCCCTTATCCATGGACAAAAGGCCGGTTATCATATTAATTGTTGTACTCTTCCCCGCTCCGTTTGGCCCCAACAGACCAAATATTTCACCTTCCTCTATTTCCAGGC
>LFTM01000266.1 GCA_001513505.1 Clostridiales bacterium DTU092
CTACCCCTCATATTAATATTATTCTAACTCCTCATTTCAAAAAAGTAAAGACACGCGAAATATCCCCATTATGACATCATTAGCTATAAAGTTGTGTCTGACGGCAGGCATATTCCCACACTTCCAAAACTTCTTCCCGCTCTTCCTTTTTGCATGCGTAGCTCAATAAAAGCACGCTTTTATCCCCGGCTTTGGATGCATTAAGATATTTTATAAAGTATTCTTCTACACTTTCCTCATTTCTTGGGATAATACCATAGTATATTTTCCCTGCTTCTGCACATCGTCTCAGCACATACTCCATGTCATGCATTTCCGGATTACCAAGATTAATTCCTCTTACATCAGGCATTCCCATAACCACTTCAAAAAGATGGGGATTTCTCCCGCAATAGTGAACATACCCTCCTCCAAAATGGGAAAATACCTTTTTCATATACGGAACTATAAATTCTTCTATATGCTCCTTACATAAAAGCGTAGAAGTATCTTCACTGGTTTTTATACCCCCCATTGAACGCGGGATTACCAGTTCATTGTAATGGGCAACCATGCTTTCAGAGCCAGGAATAACTTTTAAGCATTCCTCCATACCCTTAAACATGGCTTGACAAGCCAGTTCCAACAGATGGTGCACAAATTCAGGATCATCGTATAAATCATAAAAAATAGCATCTCCATATACCAGATGGGCAATATCAAAAGGGCCTTGAAGGTCCATGGGATAAACCATACATCCGGTCCCCTCCAGGCGCTCTGACATGTACTCCATATACTCCAGCCCTATCTTAAACTCATCGCTTAATTTTAAATCCTCAGGCCCCATAGCCTTTAACTCCTCTTTGGACAAATGCTGTTTTACCCAAGGCATCTTGTCCTCAAACAGTTCCTGTTTTATACCAAACAAAGTCGGGAAGATTCCGCAGCCCATATTTGCACGTACCGATGGTACTGCATGCGCACCGCCATACACTGCTGTCATCATAACACGAAATTGATTGGCAAACATTTTTTGACGGTCATAATGAATTTCCTTTAAATTAAACTGAGGAAAATATTCATCGTCATTCTCATCCAGAGAACAAGAGAGAAGAAGTGGCTGTATATGTGGTTTTTCTCCTTCCCATACCTCTGTCTGGAGTCGAGCAGCTCTTTCAAAATCAATTTTTCTATCTTTCAGCCTGTCAATAAATACATCAATTCTATCCACTTAATACGCCCCCTGTCTGCTGCAATTTATTGTTTCTGATTAAATGTAAAACAACGTGTTTCTACAGCTCAAAAAGGACTTTCCCCTTGACTTTTCCAGGAACTTCAAAGTCTTTAAAAACCTCGTCCACATCCTTAATAGACACAATTCTGTCAATCAGCTTATCCACCCGTATATATCCTTTTTCAAAATAATATCCGGCCAGTTCCCACTCTCTGCCTGGGAAAGGAGCAGAATATGACATCCAGGATCCTCTGACGGTAAGTTCTTTGCGGTTTATATATTCAAACTCGCGGGGTTGAAGCGTGATAGGTTTTGACGGCGTCCCTATGAACATCACATTTCCTTTATTGGCAGCGATCTCCAGGCATAGTTTTTCGGTAAATTCGACACCTGCGGTTTCTATCACCATTTCAAAACCCCGGCCGCGGGTATGTTCCTTAATTTCTTCCCTAAAATTATCATCCATTGTATTAATGCATATATCAGCACCATACTCTTTTGCAATATCCAGTCTACTGTTGTCTATATCAAAAGCAAATATCCGCCTGGCTCCCATAATCCTTGCACATTGCATCGTTAAAAGACCGATAGTGCCCATCCCGGCTATTGCTACATCGTAGCCACCCTTGAAATCCATGACAAACAGTCCATGCAAAGCCACCGTTACAGGCTCAAAAAATGCACCCTGTACAAAGCTGACTTCATCGGGAAGTTTTACTGTATTTTTTGCAGGTAACTTAACGTATTCAGCCCAGCTGCCGTTTTTTCGGGAACCTAAAAAAGAGTAATTCTTACACTGGGAAAAATGTCCTCTTATACAATCGGCGCACCTGTGACAGGGTATTAAAGGAACCCCGGATATCCTGTCCCCTGCTTTTATGTTCCTGACCTGACTGCCGGCTTCTACCACTTCGCCTGAGAATTCATGTCCCAACACAATAGGATAATAATGAGCGGCATTCCCCAGCACCCTGGGGATATCGGAACCGCAAACTCCGGTATTCTTAACCTTTACCAGTATTTCATCATCTTTTATAACCGGCATTTCAATTTCATCATATCGAATATCCTTCTGCCCATACAATACCGCCGCTTTCATTTTAATCCCTCCAGTTAATTGTTAGCTAACTCGTAAAGACTGTGAAAGGTGTCCTTTAGTTTCTCATACAGCTCGCGATAAAGTTTATAATAACCCATGTATATATCATGATTTTTGGGATTCGGGAAATGGACCCGTTGGATTCTAACCGTAGTTTTTACAGCTTCATCAAAATTTTTATATATACCTGTTCCCACACCGGCCAGAATAGCTGCTCCCAATGTGGTTGCATGATCCGAAAAAGGCACATAAATTGTTTTATTGGTTATATCAGCCTTGATTTGTGTCCATACACGGCTGTTTGCCGCTCCTCCGACACTGTTCAGGCCTTCTACATATGCACCTGCTTCCTCTGCAGTCTGTAAATTATGCAACAGGGAGAAGCCAACCCCTTCCATAACGGCTCTAATCATATGGGCTCTGGTTTTTTCATATGACAGCCCGAAAAACACCCCACGGGCTTTGCTGTCCCATATAGGTGAACGTTCCCCTGCCATATACGGAAGAAATATAAGACCATTGCAGCCGGGTGCTATTATCTCTGCTTCCTCATCCATAATCTCGTAGGGGCTTCTGCCTGTCTCCCCCGCCTGCTGCTGCTCAAAGGCTCCCAACTGTTCATTGAACCACCTTAGCGCACCTCCCCCGCCTACCGTCCCGCCCTGCAGCAGCCATCTGTCCGGGATAACATGGTATCCTAATATCAGCCTGGGGTGTATCATCGGACGGTCAACCAGTATACTCATACCACCGGCCTGCCCGCCCTGTTCCTGAGTCTGGCCAGGATGTATCACACCGGCTCCCAGAGAACAGCATGCAGCATCCAACCCGCCGGCTACTACCGGTATCCCAGGCACCAGTCCGGATTCATCTGCCGCTTTTTTAGTAACCGTTCCCACTACCTGATGACAATGAAAAAGCGGACTCATAAGATCCAAAGATATGCCCAGCTCTTCAGCTACACGTTCATCCCAGCAGCCCTTTGATATATTAAAGAAATGAAACCCATACCCCTGGGAATTATCCTGGGAAAATTCCCCCGTCAGCTTATATACTATAAAACTGTTGCTTTGCAGAAACTTATAAGCCTTCCTGTAGATCTCCGGTTCGTTTTGCTTTATCCACAGTATTTTGGGTGTTATATATGCCGCATCAACGGGATTGCCGTTTAGAGCAATCAACCTATCCTCTCCGGCAATCTCCTTCATCCGCCGGGCCTGCTTCTCAGCACGCCGATCCAGCCAAAGCATTACCCGCCTGAGAGGGTTGCCTTCCTTGTCCACCGGCAGGCAAGCCCAGCTGGTTCCATCTATGCCAATACCAGCTATCTGAGCAGGCTGTATGTCATACCGCTGTAACATGTACCGTATACCCTCACAAACGACTTTCCACCACTCATTGGCATCCTGCTCTACATACCCAGTTTGCAGATAATATGTACGATAAGCCCTGGTGTAAGTCGCAACCACATTCCCTTCGAAATCAAAAACGGTCATCTTACACCCGGAGGTTCCTAAATCTATACCCAACAGCAGATTTTTTTGCATATAACCCCTTCCCTTACAAATCAAACAGTATTTCCAGCAATTTAATCCATTGCTTCAAAATACTGCATCATCCATCCTGCATACCGATTGGTTAACTCGCCAAAACGAATAGGATCAACTCCGGCAGCCATTAACAGCATCTCCCATCCGAAAATATCAATAAGACCGGAAATGCAGGTAACGTAGACACCTGTCGTGTTAACAGCATCGGGATGGTCATTACAGAGTTCCTTATAATGATTTTCGTATCTCTTTACTAATTTGGTTTTATCTTGCTCTCCATAGGCTTCCCAAGGATCAAAATTTAACACTTCTTCGGGATCATTAAAGAGACAGTATATTTGATCATCATAATCCCCGCCGCCAGCCGCATATATTCCATGCCCCATATTGGTAAGCAAATCTCCAAATATATCTCCCCCAATTTACGTTCCCCAATAGAAATCATAATTCCATGCTTTTACAAAAGCATGGCTGGCCCTCTTTTTTATTTTGTCTGAGCTCTCCGGACCAACATC
>LFTM01000001.1 GCA_001513505.1 Clostridiales bacterium DTU092
GAAGGAAACCCGTTAAGGGTGTGGGTTGAACCCTATTGTGAACTTCCGGTGGACAAAGCCGGGTTTAAAGGAGATATCCCTCAAATAAAGAATATGATCCCCTATGAACCCTTTGATTTTTATATACAACGGAAATTATATATGCACAATATGAGTCATGCTTTGACGGCATATCTGGGATATTTACATGATAAAGTTTACATATGGGAGTCGATCAGGATACCTGCAATTAAACTCATTGTTTTAAGAGCCCTTGCTGATTCTGCTGCAGCCCTGTCCAGGGAGCATGGTGTTGCTATGCAGCAGCTGATGGACCATGCCGAGGATTTGTTGTACAGGTTTGGAAATAAGCTGCTGGGAGATACGGTTGACAGAGTCGGCAGGGATCCGGAAAGGAAGCTTTCAGAAAATGACAGGCTGGCAGGAGCTGCAAGATTGTGTGTTAAGCATGGTATAAAGCCGGTGTATATAGCCTTAGGCATTGCTGCAGGTATATTGTTTGCACCTGAAGATGATGAAGGGGCGAAAAATGTTCAGAGCATTCTAAAACGGAAAGGTATTGACGGTGTGTTGAATGAGTTATGCGGGCTGGCTGGTTCTCTAGCGCCGGTTGCCGGGATGGTAAAAGAGTTTTATCAAATGCTAAAAGCCGGAACGGATCTAAGTGAAATCCTTGAGACAGCCGAAAGAATGAAACGGCTTTAATAAGAAATTGATTTTCGTTCGGTATGGGGCAGAAGTATTGATCTTGCCAAATATAGGGTTAACAGGCAATAAGCCCGGAATCATATTATAAGGGCTAAATATAATGAGAGGAATGAGGGGTATTATGGGAACTGTCAGATTAAGCTGGAATGACTATTATGACAAAGTCTATGCATGCTGGCTGGGTAAGAATTGCGGCGGTACACTGGGTACACCACTGGAGCGCATCTATGGAAGTGAAGAGATGTTCGATGTATGGTGGTACCCACAGCTTCAGGAGGGCGGAATGCCCAACGATGATCTGGAGATACAGCTTATATGGCTGAAGGCTCTGGAGGAAAGGGGCCCCAATATAAAAGCCCGGGATTTGGCTGAGTACTGGCTGGATTGTATCCAGTACAATTTTGACGAGTATGGGCTGCATAAAACCAATTTGCGCCAGGGTTTGCTACCGCCGGTATCGGGCTATTACAATAACTGGTTCAAAGATTGCATGGGTTGTCCTATTCGTTCCGAAATATGGGCGTGTATAACGCCGGGGCGGCCGGATCTGGCTGCTGAATATGCTTATCAGGATGCCATTGTCGATCATGCCGGCGGGGAATCGGTGTATGGAGAAGTTTTTAATGCCGTTGTGGAATCGGCTGCATTTGTAGTAAATGACCGTGACAGACTGCTGGAGATAGGTCTGTCATATATACCCAAAGATTCGCAGACAGCGTTAGCCATCCTGTCTGCTATAGAAGCCTATAATAAGGGAATGGACTGGAGAGAAGCCCGGAATTATGTACTAAGCAAATGTTATAGCCCTATAGCCCAGTATTCTCCTGTTAATCTCGGTTTTCAAACCATAGGCTGGCTGTATGGCGAGAACTTTGCGGATGCAATATGTAAAGCGGTAAACTGCGGTTATGATACGGACTGTACCGGTGCCACCCTGGGTTCAATACTGGGAATAATGTATGGTACCAAAGCTATTCCTGAAGATTGGGCGGCACCTCTTAGCGATACTATAACTACCAATGCATCCTGGGGTGGTATAATCAATTTGGATGAACCCAAAAATCTTGATGAGCTTACAAGGCGAACCTGTCAGATGGGTAAAAAGATACTGGCGTGCAATAATTCCAATATGATAATTGACGACAGCGTGACAGATCTGCAGAATCTGAATGTAGCTGACCTCTACGCAACGGACAGCATAAAGTCCCTATTGGAATCGCCTCCCACGCGTGTGGATTTTGATATAAACACAATAAAAGCATCTGTGGATTATATCGACCATCCGGTTATAAAGGCAGGGGAACCAAAGCATGTGGAACTTATACTGGAAAATCCAAGGCCTGTGGAATTGACTGCAGACGTGACGGTGAATCTGCCGGAAGGATGGAACTGTGAACCCGATTCTGTAAAGAATGTAACAATACCATCCAAAGGGATAAGCAAGGTTATGCTACGCATATCCGTTGATGGTACAGGTTTTATAAACCAATCGAACAGGGGCAGCATACATATCGATATAAAAAACAGACCCCAGGGAGAGGATATACCGCTGGTGCTGCTGGGCGGCAGACGCTGGCTGGTTTCACCTGTCAACGAAAACTTTGATCCGGCTGTCGACGATGTAAAGAACTGGAAGGCAGTTGATTTTATTGATAATGTATTGCCGGTAGAACCGTATTTTGAAAGCAAATCCGGCAGCATATATCTCTGTCACTATGTCTATTGTCCTGAAGATCGTACCGGTCGTGCAGGCGTATCTTCCAATTGTCCTATGGAATTGTTTGTTAACGGGGTAAAAGTACATGAAGCAGTTGAACCCCGAATTCCCAGACCTAATTACAGGGACGATGGAGAGAGCTATACAGATATAGCGATGAAGGAGGGCTGGAACCAGTTTATAATCAAGTTGGTCCGGCAGGACAAGCCGGTGGATGCTCATTTTACTCTGGCCACAGGAAAACCGTATTATCACGGCATGAGCGATGTTATTCAGTGCCGTCTGCCATGGGAGTAAAAAATTTTATCTTACACTTAATCGGCAAAAGTTATAGATGTGAATATACCGGAAGAGAAAGATTATATGCAGAAATGTATGATGCACATTTTGATATACCTAAACAATAGTGAATATTAATATTGAGGGGTTTGTATGTCTTTAGCAGATGGAATTGCGGCTTTAAATCTTGAAATGCCTCCCAGAGTTCCCCGGACCGAGTATTCGGCAGATAATCATTGGGAATTGGTAAAACTGGCAACCGGAATTGATGTTGGTCCGGAGAGCTCAGACAAAATAAAAAAGAGGGCCAGCCATGCTTTTGTAAAAGCATGGAATTATGATTTCTATTGGGGAACGTTAATTGGGGGAGATATATTTGGAGATTTGCATACCAATATGGGGCATGGAATATATGCGGCTGGCGGCGGGGATTATGATGATCAAATATACTGTCTCTTTAATG
>LFTM01000054.1 GCA_001513505.1 Clostridiales bacterium DTU092
AATTATATAATAATCACTAAAAAAATCAAGACTAACATGATCAAGCGTATATGAGGTGTGCAGAATATTATTCCAGCCGCTGGAGCTACGAGGCTTCCATAATACTCTTCGCATAATGCTCGTTGATAGCAGTATAACCGAGTACAGTGTATGTGCAGAATACTATTCCAATCACTTAAGTTCCAAGACTAAGAACCTGTAAAACTCGCTCCAGTATAATCACTTCCTTCATGAGCTTTACAATGGGAATTTGCAGTTTATAATACACCCCATAAATATGATATACCCATGATCATGGCTGATGCACCACAAATAAATAATATATTGACATAAACCGGGCTAAAACGTCACAAATGTATGCCCATATAAGCAATTTAATGCAAAAAACCGGGATTTGTTCTACCCCGGTTTTACCTATTTTCCGGCAGCACTTAGGAGTTTTGCGCCCTCCAGGCTGCTTCCCTTTCTGTCATCTTCCTTATGATTGATCATAACATGCTCTAAAACCTGATCAAGACGCTCTACCGGAATGATCGTTATAGGGTAATTCTTAAAAATATCCTGCCAGTTTTCCTTGGGAAGAATGACTTTTTTTACTCCGGCCTCTGCCGCAGCCTCCAGTTTGGTGGTTATACCTCCTACAGGTTTCAACATCCCAAGTATTGACACCTCACCTGTCATGGCCACATTATTGTCTACCGCCTGTCCTGTTATGGCTGAATATACGGCTATCGCCATACCAAGTCCGGCAGAAGGTCCGTCCACCGGTATACCGCCCGGAAAGTTCAGGTGTATATCGTAATCCCGGGGGTTAATCTGTAAATACTTATTAACTGCAGTAAGCACATTCTCCACCGAACCTTTGGCGGTACTTTTTCTTCGAACCGTTTTCCCGTGGCTGCCCATCTCCTCCTCATCTATAATCCCCGTTACGGTGACAATACCTTTGCCTGGGGCAGCAGGCATGGCTGTAGCTTCTATCTCCATAACAGCTCCTATATTCGGTCCATAAACTGCCAGTCCGTTTACACAGCCTACTCGGGCTGTGTCGTGTATCTTCCTTTCCGGTCTGGGGCTGTAATGCCCGCTGTTTATCACCCACTCCACGTCTTCAACGGTAATATCCGTCCTTCCCTCGGTTAAGGCCAGTCCTCCGGCCAGCTGTATTATATTTACGGCATCCCTGCCGTTTGAAGCGAATCTTCCCAATACTTCCACCGCTTTCCCGGCGATAGAAAATCCACCTTTAGCGGCAGCATTTCTGGCGATTTGCATGATCTCATCGGGCTTTAAAGGCCTAAAAAATATCTCAAGGCATCTGGATCGTATTGCAGGAGAAATTTCGCTGGGGTTACGAGTGGTTGCCCCAACCAAACGGAAATCTGCCGGCAACCCCTTCTGAAAAATCTCATGAATATGTCTGGGTATGTTTGTATCATATGAATTGTAGTAGGCACTCTCCAGAAATACCTTTCTATCCTCCAGCACTTTAAGCAGCTTGTTCATCTGTACAGGGTGAAGCTCACCAATCTCATCAAGGAAAAGAATTCCCCCATGGGCTTTGGTAACAGCACCCGGTTTGGGCTGTGGAATCCCGGCTATACCAAGAGGGCCCGCTCCCTGATATATGGGATCGTGAACCGATCCTATAAGGGGATCGGCAATACTGCGTTCATCAAAGCGCACTGATGTAGCATCCATCTCAACAAATTTGGCATTCTGACGAAAAGGTGACCTGGGATTTTTCTTGGCTTCCTCAAGAACCAGGCGTGCAGCACAGGTTTTACCAACACCGGGTGGACCGTAAAGTATCACATGCTGGGGATTAGGGCCGCACAATGCAGCTTTCAAAGCCTTTATCCCCTCTTCCTGCCCAATAATATCCTCAAACCGGGTTGGTCTGGTCTTCTCGGATAAAGGTTCTGTCAGTGATATTTCCCGCAGTCTTCGAAGGTTTTCCAGTTCTTTTTGTGATTCCTTTTCAACAGCAACTTTATTCCCCTGCTGGCTCTTGAGCAGATTTAAAAAATACAGCCCTATAATTATCGCAAAAAAGAGCTGTATTATTATGACTGCATTGACAAACAANNAAACAAGCAATATGCCCCCTTTCTGTCATTCGGCATAACGTAAAATTATAGTTTTTAACTCCTGAATAGTATGTGTAATTGGATAATTTTTATCCGATGCCGTTTTAGAAAGGGTTTTACAATTTTTATTTTGCCGCAGTATTAAAAAGGGAGCGATTTTACTCGCTCCCGTTAAAACTTTCCGCTGTATATCGGCCTATTGGCCTTTGCCGTATATCGTGTAAATCAGCCTAGGATACCGATTCCCGCTTTTCTCTCTGCTTCTTGGTAACCTTCCGGGCACGCTGGCCTTCCGAAATAATGAGTATAGGATCGCTGTTATTTAGTATTGTATCCTTTGTTATGATGCACTTTTCTATATCATTTCTGGACGGTATATCGAACATTACGTTGAGCATTATATCCTCCAGTATAGCCTTCAGGCCTCGTGCACCTGTCTTCCGTTCTATAGCTCTTTTTGCAATTACGCGCAAGGCTTCCTCTTCAAACTCCAAAGTTACACCATCCATTTCAAGCAGTTTCTGATACTGCTTAACCAGTGCATTTTTGGGTTGCGTCAATATCTGCACCAGAGCATCCTCGTCCAGAGCGTGGAGAGTAACAATGATAGGAAGACGCCCTACAAACTCGGGAATCAAACCATACTTCAATAAATCTTCCGGAAGTATATGCTTAAGCAGTTCTCCTGGATCTTCCTCGGCTTTAGTGCGAATATCAGCACCAAATCCCAGACCTTTCTTACCAATCCGGTTCTGGATTATCTTGTGTATGCCCTCAAAAGCACCACCGCATATAAACAGGATATTGGTGGTATCTATCTGAATAAACTCCTGATGGGGATGCTTACGCCCACCCTGAGGAGGAACGCTGGCAATCGTTCCTTCCAGGATTTTTAGCAGGGCCTGCTGAACCCCTTCACCGGATACATCCCGGGTTATGGAAGGATTTTCAGACTTTCGGGCTATTTTATCAATTTCGTCAATATATATTATCCCTTTTTCAGCTTTGTCAACGTCATAATCTGCTGCCTGAATAAGCTTCAAAAGGATATTTTCCACGTCTTCGCCTACGTATCCGGCTTCAGTCAGGGAAGTTGCATCGGCTATTGCAAAAGGAACATTCAATATCTTGGCCAGAGTCTGAGCAAGAAGTGTCTTACCTGAACCGGTAGGACCTAACATTACGATATTGCTCTTTTGCAACTCGATCCCGTCATTCTTAACATCGCTGTTTATACGTTTATAATGATTGTATACGGCTACAGCAAGAGATTTTTTAGCCCTATCCTGGCCTATTACATATTGATTGAGTATTGAATATATCTCCTGCGGCTTTGGAATATCCCGTATATCAAAATCAGAAGCATCATCAAACTCTTCCTCTATAATCTCCTGGCAGAGCTCTATGCATTCATCGCAGATATACACTCCGGGGCCAGCTACCAATCGGCGTACCTGATCCTGGGTTTTTCCGCAGAATGAACACTTTAGTTGTTTTTTATCATCATATCTCGCCATTTTTTCACCTCTTACCAGCTATTTCCGTGAGACGATAACTTCATCAACAATACCATAGTCCTTGGCTTCATGAGCTGACATAAAGAAGTCACGGTCGGTATCTTTTTCAATCTTTTCCAGTGGCTGACCCGTCCTCTCAGACAGAATCTCATTCAAACGCCTCTTCAATTTCAGTATCTGTTCAGCATGGATTTTGATGTCCGATGCAGGTCCGCGGGTTCCACCTATAGGCTGATGAATCATTATCTCGCTGTTTGGAAGGGCAAACCGTTTGCCTTTTGTACCAGCTGCCAACAGGAATGCACCCATGGATGCAGCCAGTCCTATACATATAGTAGATACATCACATTTGATATACTGCATGGTATCATATATAGCCAAACCGGCAGTTACCGAACCCCCCGGGCTGTT
>LFTM01000060.1 GCA_001513505.1 Clostridiales bacterium DTU092
ACCTGTTATAAAAGAAGGAAAGAAATTGGTGGATGAACCGGGCGGTGGCAATTGTCAGACATCAACGACGCTATACGGTGCTGCCGTACGGGCGGATCTTGAGATCGTTGAAAGATGGCATCACTCCTGGCCATCCACATATACCAAGGTAGGGCAGGATGCGTCAGTAAGCTATCCTGTAGCTGATATTAAAATAAAGAATAATAAGGATACACCGGTATTTTTCGACCGCTATATAAAAAATGGAAGGCTTTATGTAGAGGTTTATGGGAAAGCTCCAACCGAGTATGATAAAATAGATATTATTTCGGTAATACTGGAGCAAACCTCCAAACCTGCGGAAAAGGTGGTACAGGACAATACCCTTGAACCCGGAGAAGAAGTTATTGATTATCCATCAAGGCCGGGTATCAAGGTACAAACATACCGTGTATATTATAAAGATGGAAAGGAAATAAAAAGGGTTAAAGAAGCCTACAGCAATTATCCAAGAATTGTAGGGCAAAAAAGAGTAGGTCCCCCTAAACCCCCTGAGGAAGAAGAACAGCCGTCTAAAGATGATAAAAAGGATCAGAAGAAGCCTGACACTGACAGCGGAGAGAATCAGAACAATAATGGGGGAAATGAAAACAATAGCGGGGCAACAGATGAAAACAATTCCAATGATAATGTATAGACGACTATAATAAAAAGAGAAATATACTCCCGGTGAATACCGGGAGTTTTTGTATAAGCCCATTTGTAATATTTTTGCTTGAAACCAACTTTAAAAGATAGTATATTGAGTAATGTGAACAATGTATTTTTTCAAATTTCAACGGTAAGTTAAGTATATAAAGATAAACAGCCTAAAGGTAAGGGAGAGAATAAAATGTTGTATCCATTGATGTTTCAACCTATATTAAAGGAAAAGATCTGGGGCGGAAAGGCTATACAGAAGAAGTTTGGACGTTCCCTGCCCTCTGATAAAATAGGCGAAAGCTGGGATGTGGCATGTCATAAAAACGGTACCAGCGTTGTAGCAAATGGCAGTCTGAAAGGAAAAACACTGGAACAGCTGATTGATTCCTATTCCAGCACATTATTGGGGCATCAGATATACAAAAGATACAGCAATAAATTTCCACTTCTGATAAAAATACTTGACGCCAATCAGTACCTTTCAGTACAGGTGCATCCTTCAGATGCTTATGCTGCATTGCATGAGGATGGACAGATGGGTAAAACCGAGATGTGGTATATAATCCATGCTGAGCCCGGAGCCAGATTGATATACGGAGTTTTACCCGATACAACAAAGAGTGACTTTGAAAATGCACTGAGAAAAGGTCAGCTTGAGAAATACCTTAACAGCATCGAAGTTAACTCAGGAGATGTGTTGTACATACCGGCGGGAGTGGTGCATGCAATAGGCCCCGGTATTATGATATGTGAAATTCAGCAAAACTCAGATACTACCTACCGGGTGTATGACTGTCACCGCTTGGGTGACGATGGCAAACCCAGAGAACTTCATATAGATAAAGCTCTTGATGTTATAGATTTCACCGGAAAACATCCGAGAGAGAAACTGTCCGGATTATCTGTTAATGAAGACGGCAGCATACGCACTCATTATGTGGCGTGTCCGCATTTTGCCATGGAAAAGATCGAGTGCCGCGGTGCCGTTAAAGAAATAGCCGATGGTTCCAAGTTTTTTACTTTGACGGCAGTTGAGGGGCATGGGGAGCTAGAATATGCAGAAGGAAAACAGGCATTTAAAGCGGGGGATTCCATGCTTATACCGGCGTGTCTGGGTGAGTATTATATCAAAGGTAACTGTACCGTTATAAAAGCCTATGTCCCGGACAGGGAAAAGGATATTATTGAGCCGCTTACGGCAAAAGGGTATACTTTGGAACAGCTAAAGATAATTGCAGGTTTGTTTGAACAGGAGGCACAGAATTGATAGAGCTGCCTGAAGCCTTTATAAACAAAATGGAGGAATTACTGGGCGAACAGTATTCCGGCTTTATTGAAAGTTATAATGAACGTGCTAACCAGGGTTTAACGGTTAACACTCTTAAAATTGATATAAAGATTTTTTTAAGTATGGCTCCTTTCGATTTAACCCCTGTGCCGTGGTCAAAAGATGGATTTTACTATGGATACCGGGACCGGCCGGGAAAACATCCATACTATGATGCGGGTTTATACTATATACAGGAGCCCAGCGCTATGGCACCAGCCCGGCTTCTTGATGTAAAACCGGGCCATAAGGTTCTGGATCTTTGTGCTGCTCCCGGCGGCAAAGCTTTTCAGCTGGCGGCTGACTTAAAAGGCAGGGGTTTTATCATCGCTAACGAAATTGATGCCGCAAGAGCCCGGGTTTTGGGTGAAAACCTTGAAAGGATGGGTGTTAAGAATGCTGTTATTACCCGGGAGTCTCCAGACAGGCTTGCAAAGGTTTTACCTGATTATTTTGATCGTATCCTGGTGGATGCTCCATGCTCCGGGGAGGGGATGTTTCGGAAAAATCCGGAGGTACGTTCCATGTGGTCTGCTACTCTTCCGGACAGATGCAGCCGGCGGCAGAAGGATATACTGGGATATGCAGCCCAAATGCTGGCACCGGGTGGTAGAATGGTATATTCTACATGTACGTTCTCACCTGAAGAGAATGAGGGGGTTGTGGACTGGTTTTTGAAACAGCACCCGGAATTTTCTTTGGTAACGGTTCAGGGTTTTGACTGGTTTGAGAGCGGACTGCCGGAGTGGATCGCCCACAACCCTGAGCTTTCAAAGACTTATCGTTTATGGCCTCATAGAATAAAGGGTGAGGGACATTTTATAGCTGTATTTGAAAGGAAGTTAACCGGCGGGCCGGGATCCCTTCCTTTGTTTTATAAACGCTGGGGGCTTCGAAAGGAGCTTTCGGAATATAAATCTTTTATTAAAGAAAATCTATACCAGGACATAGATGGTCCATTATACATGCATAAAGATCAATTGTATTTGATACCCGAATCGCTTCCGGATTTAAGCAGCCTCAGAGTATTACGACCGGGTTTTAACCTGGGTGTGTTAAGGAAGGGAAGGTTTATTCCCAGTCATGCCCTGGCTATGGCTCTGAAGAAGCAGCAGGCAGTTCAAAGCATAGATTTTCCCGGCAATTCAAAGGAGATACGTCAGTATATAAATGGTGAAACTCTAAACGGGTTCAAAGGTAAAGGCTGGGCATTGGTAACCGTTGATGGTTATTCTGTCGGCTGGGCAAGGCTATCGGGTGGCCTTATGAAAAATCATTATCCAAAAGGGCTACGTCGTCTGCTGGATAATGACATAAATGAATTATTATGAATTTTGAAATATATATTTGATGGGTCAAGGAGGATATTGTGAGAGATGAATGGGGCCGTAGGCCAGAGATAATAGAGGGTGAATACGAGGTAATAGATGAATGGGATACTGAAGACACATATTACACACGGGAAGACAGATTTGTGCATATAAACCATGATCCACCCTATATAACCTACGGGATTTTAGCTGTAAACATCGGTTTATGGTTGATCATGAGCTTTATAGGCACTGTATTCGGTCTTGATTTGTATTACCAGTTGTTATATTTTGGAGCCAAGATTAACCAATTAATTGTACAGGGGGAGTATTGGCGCCTTTTCACCGCTATGTTTCTGCATATTGGAATTATGCATCTTTTTTTTAATTCATATGCCCTTTATATCTATGGATCATTGGTAGAAAAGCTGTTTGGAAGGATCCGTTTTATCATCATATATGCAACTGCCGGTCTTATGGGCAGTCTTCTGAGTTATTTGCTTAGCCCCAACCCGGCGGCTGGTGCTTCAGGAGCTATTTTCGGGCTGATGGGTTCACTTCTGTATTTTCGGAGGCGGAAACGGGGTTTATATCAGCAAGCTTTCGGCCCGAGTCTATATATTATTATAGGTATTAACCTGTTATTTGGTTTTTTACAGCCCGGTATCGATAACTGGGGTCATATAGGGGGGCTAATCGGAGGCTTTTTAGCGGCCAATGCCGTAGGCCTGTATCGTGAGCGCAGGTTTGCCATAAAAGAGATATTAATTAAGATATTAATTTGGCTGTTAATAATATCATGTTTTGCACTGGGTATATGGTTCGGGAAGCATAAGTATGTTAAAGCCATGTATATAGAAAGCACCAATTATATTTTGAGATATGAGAAAGCTATAAAATATCAGGAAGATGAATTACAAAAATTAAATGGGGGTAAAGGGGATGAAATACGGACCGGTAGCCATTGCCAGGTGTTCCAGCTATCAGAATAGCGTTGTAGACGGGGCAGTACTGAGATGTTTAGAGCTTCTGGGAGGGATAGACAGATACATAAAGCCAGGTATGAAGGTTTTGCTTAAATGCAATCTGTTATCCCGCAGACGTCCTGATGAAGGGGTTACAGTACATCCGACTGTGGTTGAGGCTCTTGTTAAAGCCATTCAGTCTGTGGGTGCTGAGCCGATTATAGCTGACAGTCCGGGAGGACTGTATACCGAAAGGGTTTTGAAGGGCATATACAGGGTCTGTGGTATGGAAGAGGTACATGAGCGTACCGGTGCGGTGCTGAACTATGATACCGGTGCTATAGAGGTAAGTTACCCCAATGGCAAAATGGCTAAAAAAATGACGGTAATAAAGGTGCTGCAGGATGTAGACCTTGTCATATCGGTAGCAAAACTCAAAACCCACGAGCTCACCATGTTTACCGGTGCTGTAAAGAATTTGTTCGGTGTTATTCCTGGTATGACCAAAGCTGAATATCATCTTAGGATGAGGCAGCTTAATGATTTTTCAGACCTGCTTATTGATATTTGTGAGTTTGTAAAGCCTGTGCTCTCGGTTATGGACGGAATTGAGGGGATGGAGGGAAATGGACCCTCTGCGGGAGATGTCCGGCATATTGGAGCCCTTCTTATGAGCCCTAATCCCTATGCCCTGGATGTGGTATCGGCTTCACTGGTTGGGATCCCTGTAGAAAGGGTATGTACGATAAGAAGTGCTGAAAACCTGGGTCTCTGCAGCAGCCGTTTGAATGATATACAGATTGTCGGTGAGCCGTTTGATCAGCTGCGCATAAATGATTTTAAGATGCCTGATGCCAGTCAAAATGGATTTCTGGTTAGAGTAATGGAAAGCAATGGCCGGATTGCTGAGTTCTTAAAACGGTATTTGAGGCCCTATCCTATGATTATGTACGATAGATGTGTGGGGTGTGGTGACTGCGCCAGATACTGTCCTCCGAAAGTAATAAGTATGATGGAGGGGAAACCACGGATTGATCTAAATAACTGTATACGATGCTACTGCTGCCAGGAACTGTGTCCGCATAAGGCTGTTGAAATTAGGCGAAATTGGTTTTTCATGCTGTTTAAATAAAAAAACCTCCTGTTTGTACAAACAGGAGGTTTTTTAACGGTTATTGATTATCGTGTTTATTATTTCTTGCCCTGTTCTTCAAGCCATCTGTTGAGGTCAGCCTGAACAGCTTCCTGAATCTTCCTTATACCAGCGGCTTCTGCAGCTTCT
>LFTM01000111.1 GCA_001513505.1 Clostridiales bacterium DTU092
AAGGTACACCGCTTCTGTTTAAATCAACAAGTGTATGATCCATATACGGATCATGCAGAAGTTTTCCTGCATCCTCTTCCAAATGTATGCGGTTTATGCCAATGCGTTTTACCTGATCGTCTATGACTATATCCAGATACCCATTCTGACAGACAGGTACATCATGCTGGGAAATCTGGCATGCTCTTGGTAAATCGGGATAGAAATAATTCTTTCTGTCCATTTTGGTATAAGTTGCAATACTGCAGTTCAAAGCCAGACCAGCTCTTATCGAATACTCCAATGCCTTTTTATTAATTACAGGAAGTACCCCCGGCATACCGATACATACAGGGCAGCATTGGGTATTAGGTTCCGCACCAAATTCTGTGCTACAACTGCAGAATACTTTTGATTCAGTTGAAAGTTCGACATGTATCTCCAAACCTATTACAGTTTCGTATTTCATTTTTTCACCTCCAGTTTATTACCGGGCGTTTGATATGGTAATCGGTATTTTGTTCAAAACACAGCCCCGCTTTTAACAATGTACTCTCATCTGATGCCCTTCCCATAAGCTGCATACCAACGGGAAAACCGTTATCATCGAATCCGCAGGGTATTGATAGAGCAGGTAGCCCAATAATACTGGCCGGTGCTGTATATATATCGGTAAGGAAAACTTTTAACGACTCATCAGCATCCTGTCCAAGCTTAGCTCCCGTTGTGGAACAGGCAGGCGAAACTATTATATCACATTCATCAAAAGCTTTTTCAAACTCCTGTTTGATTATGGTCCTTACCTTTAAAGCTTTTAAATAATACCGATCATAATTCCCTGCACTCAGTATATGATTACCCAGCATTACCCTCAGCTTTACCTCATCACCAAAACCCTGGCTTCTGGATTTTTTGTATATGTCATCTACTTCCTGGCATCCTTCGGCTTTATATCCAAATCTTATGCCGTCATACCGGCCAAGATTGGAACTTGCCTCTGCCGAAAGGATGGTGGAATAAACAGCCGGAGCATACCCTACGCTGGGTAAAGAAATTTCTTCAATACTGGCACCTAAATCCTCGAAAACTTTCAAAGCATTTTTGAGAGCATCAGCCACATAATCATCCAGACAACCGTCAAAGTATTCCTTTGGTACCCCGATGCGTAATCCCTTGATACCAGACTCCAGATCTGCCATGCCATTATCTGCATCCTTCCGGACTGTCATTGGATCCTTTGTGTCATGCCCCGATATTATCTGTAAAATAGTTGCACAATCCCTTACATCTTTAGCAATAACACCAACCTGAGCCAAAGAAGATGTAGACAGTATAACACCATAGCGTGAAACCATACCGTATGACGGTTTCAGACCAGCCACTCCGCACAGAGCAGCGTTTCGTCTTAACGAACCGCCTGTATCGGTAGCCAGCGCATAAAACACCTCGTCAGCAGCAACTGACGCAGCAGCACCTCCGGTGAAACTGCCAACTGATTGATTTACATCCCAAGGATTTCTGGTCTTTTTAAAATAGGATGTTTCAGTTGTTATTCCCAATGAGAATTCGTCCATATTCAATTTTCCCATCAGGATCCCATTCTGCTCCCTCAACTTGCGGGAAACAGTAGCCTCATAGGGAGGAACAAAGTTTTCCAGCATTTTAGAAGCACATGTAGTCCTGACTCCCTCGGTACATATGCTGTCTTCAAGCCCAAATGGAATACCTGCCAGATCAGATATATTTTCGCCCTGGTTTATCAGCATATCCACATTCCGGGCTTCTTCCATGGCTGACTCATCAGTTAGTGTTATAAAAGCATTTACATCCTTTTCAACCTGCTTAACTCTGTTCAGAACTGCTTGAGTAAGTTCGTAAGATGATACTTTTTTCTTTTTTATTAAATCAACTGCTTCATGAACTGTCAATTTATATGATTCCATATCCCATCCTCCGTGTTATATTATTATTCAACCACCTTTGGTACAATATAGCATCCTGCCTCAACATCAGCAGCATTCTTCATCAGAATGTCCCTGTCCATTGATGGTTGTACAATATCTTCACGTAAAACATTCTTTACATCAAGTAAATAAATAGTTGGTTCCACACCTTCTGTATCAAGCCCGGACAACTTGTCAGTACGTCTCAATATTTCATTAAGAGCCTGTGTAAAATACTGCTTTTCCTGATCATTTAATTCCAGTTTTGCTGTTTCAGCTAATTGCTCTATATAGTTTACAGATATATCCACAGTTCTACACCCCTTCTTTTAAAAATACCTTTTCCATTACTGTATTTTACCATCATAAAGCGATTTATACAAATATTTTTACTTATTATTCTTTTGGATATTTTTAGGATTTGAGAATGTCTCGAAATAAAAAAGATGGGCTTGTTGTAAAAGCCCATCCTAAACACTTAAAGATATTTACTTATAATACTCTACAATGCCCTTGTATATGCCGGCTGCAACATCCTCCCGGGTTTGCTCTTTAATAAGCAGAGCCAGGTCATTGGGGTTATTTATAAAACCAACCTCTACCAGAACCGAAATCAGGTTATTCTCTCGAAGAACGCTGAAGTCCGCTTTGTACGGATTATTATTCTTCTTAGAGAAATTCGTGGTAGCATTTAGCTGCTCTATGAGCTTTCGAGCCAGCTTCTCCCTCTTTTGCGCATTGTAGTTTTGATAATACTCTGTATTTTTGCCGTAGGTGCCATTGTATGCATACGGCCCGTTATCCCTGTAAAACAGCATAACTCCCGATGCACTGGTCTGTTCACTGGCACTGGTGGCATTACAATGGATCGAGATGAACAGGTAGTCATCGTGATATTTCTGGGCCGTCAGATCCATGACTCCTTTCAGTACATCAGTGGCCTTTCTCTTGCCTGTATTTGGATCCGTATTATCTGCATACGCTCTTGTATATTGCTGGACACTGGGGTTATTAATGTGCACCTCAAACTCAGAGATCCATGATTTAAACTTTTGAATCTGTTTGTCTTTCTGGCCTATCTTTTCGTTCAAAGCCTTTATTTCGCTTTCCAGTTCTTCAATGTCTTCTTCAAGCTGCTCAATGGCTTTTTCAGCATCAACAACCTGTTTATTCAGGCTTTTAATAGAGCTATCGACTTCCTCAATCTCCTGGCCAACGGCATTGAATTTCTCTGATATACCTTCTGCTTGTTCTATAGCGCGATTCAGATTGTCCAGATCCAGGTTGTCCAGATCAAGCTCAATAGCGAAGTCTTCAAGCTGACCATTTAAATCAGCAATTTTTGCTTTAAGCTCACTGATCTTCTCCTGGTTTTCTTCCTGCTTGG
>LFTM01000084.1 GCA_001513505.1 Clostridiales bacterium DTU092
CTGAATGGTCGGATCAATAAGGGTGATGTTGTGGTTATCCGCTATGAAGGTCCTAAGGGAGGGCCCGGTATGAAGGAGATGTTATCTCCTACCTCAGCCATTGCGGGAATGGGTTTGGACAAGGATGTGGCGCTTTTGACCGACGGGCGTTTCTCTGGTGCAACCCGTGGGGCCTCCATAGGGCATATATCTCCCGAGGCTATGGAGGGCGGTCCCATTGCCGTGGTGGAGGAAGGGGATCTGATAAGCATAAATATTCCGGAAGGCAGGCTGGATATCATGATAAGCCAGCAGGAACTGGAAGAACGGCTTGCAAAATGGAAGGCACCTGAACCAAAGATCAGGTATGGGTATCTGGGAAGATATGCCAGACTGGTTACATCCGCCAGTACGGGTGCAGTGTTAAAATGATGCGCCCTGATTCCGTACGGTTTTTAATATGGTTGGTGTAAAGATTAAATTTCCGGGACTTTATTAGACCAGCCGGCGACAATGATCGCCGGCTTTTACAATTTTGTAAGGTATATTTATAATACATTATGCATAATTAATTTACCATACTGCATAACTTTATGCATGGATAGTATACACAATTTTATAAAAATGCAATATAAATTAATTATGTATTATTATACATCTGATGAATTTTTAAGAAGAATTTGCCATATAATAAACCGGTACAAACAGCAGTATCACTGGAATTTATCAAGTTTTTATTAAAATAATGGTTGTTATAGAAATTGAAAAGTGGTATAATTAGAAATGTTAATTTGATATATCTTTATTATGATAACTTTATAAAGTATGTATTTTTTATATCCTTATCGGAGACACCGGATATAATACAGGTTATATCATCGGATATAAAATCTTAAGGAGGAAGTTTGGTGGGTAGGTATATTATTCATCGAGTTGTTTCCATGGTTCTTACCATTTTTTTTATTGTCACTATAACGTTTTTTCTCATGCATGCAATACCTGGCGGACCGTTTACCCGCGAAAAGCCTCTCCCGGAGGCAATTATAAAGGCACTTAATGAAAAATATCATCTGGATGATCCGGTGTGGAAACAGTACCTGGATTACTGGAAGGATCTGTTGAGAGGAGATCTAGGCCCATCATTTCAGCTAAAGCATCGTTCCGTTAACGAACTGATAGGTTTGGGCTTTCCGATAACTGCAAAGTTGGGTATGGTGTCGATATTATTTACACTGCTTTTAGGATTACCGATGGGTATTATTTCAGCCCTTCGTCAAGGGAAATGGGAAGACTATACTACCATGTTTATTGCTACCCTGGGAGTTACAATACCTAGTTTTGTACTGGCTACTGTACTTATATATCTGTTTGGGGTTGTATGGAAGATCTTCCCGGTTATGAGCAGTAAACTGACCAGGCCGATAGAATATGTAATGCCTGTTATTGCTTTATCCGGCTATTCGCTGTCCTTTATTGCAAGGCTGGTAAGGTCCAGTATGCTTGATGTCATACAGCAGGACTATATACGTACAGCCAGGGCGAAAGGTTTAAGCGAACTCAGGGTTATATACAAGCATGCTTTAAAAAATGCGGTAATTCCGGTGGTTACTTATTTGGGACCGCTGGCGGCAGGCCTTTTGACCGGAAGCTTTGTTATTGAAAAGCTGTTTTCAATACCCGGTATGGGCGGCTATTTTGTAAACAGCGTAAGTAACCGGGATTATACCATGATAATGGGTTCTACAATATTCTATAGTGTTTTACTGGTTGTAATGAATTTTATTGTTGATATAGTATATGTCTTGGTTGATCCTCGAATCAAGCTTGTTACTGTAAAGGAGGGTTAAGTGGGGAATGGGTACTAACATTGAACAGGCATTGTTTCAGCCTCTTGAAACTCAAACCCGGGCAGAGGATGAAATAGTCCGTCCCAGTTTAACGTATTGGCAGGATGCATGGAGACGGCTTAAAGCAAATAAACCGGCAATGATTGGTTTAACCATAATAATTATCATAGTATTGTCTGCTATATTTGTTCCCTTATTTTGGCCTTATGATTACTCTACTCAAATTCGCGGACATGAAAACCAGGGTCCTTCCTGGGAACATCCCTTTGGAACCGACAGCCTTGGCAGGGATCTGTTTATACGCGTTATATATGGAGCCCGTATATCGCTCAGTATCGGGTTGGTAGCGAGTATTATCAACCTGACTATCGGGGTTCTGTATGGCGGGATCTCCGGTTATATAGGCGGCCGGGTTGATAATATTATGATGCGGATAGTCGACATATTATACGGTGTTCCGCTGCTTTTATATGTTATATTGCTACAGGTTGTACTGGAGAAGCCCATAGAGCAGGCTTTTGAAACAACCTTTTTAAGAGTGTTCAAAGGTGTGGGATCTGATCTTATATTGATATATATTGTTCTTGGTTTGGTTTACTGGGTAAACATGGCCAGAATAGTGCGTGGCCAGGTGCTCAGTCTTAAGAATCAGGAATTTGTGCTGGCTGCCAAAGCTCAGGGAGCCAGTGGATGGCGTATTATTCTGAAGCATCTTATTCCTAATACTATCGGGCCGATAATTGTTACCGTAACATTGGCCATACCATCAGCAATATTTACCGAAGCCTTTTTAAGTTTTATAGGAATAGGGGTAAGCGCTCCTATGGCAAGCTGGGGAACACTTGCCAGTGATGCTTACAGAGGGCTTAGAAGTTATCCATACCTGCTTTTCTTCCCTGCAGCCTGTATATGTATTACAATGATAGCCTTTAATTTGCTTGGAGATGGATTAAGGGATGCCCTTGATCCTCATATGAGGAAGTAGGTGGTTAAGTGGATAAACTGCTGGAGATTAAAAATTTGCATACATCATTTTTTACCCATGTGGGTGAAGTAAAGGCTGTAAGAGGGATTAATATAGATGTATATGAGGGAGAGGCTATAGGAATAGTTGGAGAGTCCGGTTGCGGAAAGAGCGTTACATCTCTTTCAGTAATGGGGCTGGTTCCTTCCCCCGGAAAGGTCATTGAGGGTCAGATACACTTCAAAGGTGAGGACCTTCTGAAAAAGAGCGAAAAAGAAATGCAGAAAATAAGAGGAAACAAAATCGCAATGATATTCCAGGACCCTATGACCTCATTAAATCCGGTATATACAATAGGGGATCAGTTGATTGAACCTCTCCGTATTCATAAGAATATGGACAAAGAAGCTGCGCGTCAGAAAGCTATCGAGCTGCTCCGGGAAGTAAGGATTCCTGATCCTGAGAGGCGGCTTAAGCAATATCCCCATGAGTTTAGCGGAGGCATGCGGCAGAGGGTTATGATTGCCATGGCACTCAGCTGTCAGCCGGAGTTGGTTATTGCGGACGAACCTACCACCGCTCTGGATGTTACAATACAGGCTCAGATACTGGAGCTTATGAAAGAGCTTAAGGAAAAGTTTAATACATCCATTATGCTTATTACCCATGATTTAGGGATTGTAGCCGATCTTTGCAGCAGAATTGTGGTTATGTACGCAGGTGTTATTGTCGAAGAGGGAGCGGTGAGGGATATATTTTATAATCCAAAGCACCCGTATACCTGGGGGCTGTTAAAGTCCATCCCCAAGGTTAATATGACATCAAAAGAACGTCTGGTACCTATTGATGGACAGCCGCCGGATCTGTTGAAACCACCTGCAGGTTGTCCCTTTGTACCAAGATGCCGCTATGCTATGCGGATTTGTCAGCAGCAGCATCCCGCTTTGTATTCTGTCTCAGAGAATCACAGAGCTGCATGCTGGCTCCTTGATTCCCAGGCACCCCCTGTGGAGTGGGATAGGGAAGGGGTGAGTCTGAAGTGAACAACTCAAAGGAAGTCCTGGTAGAAGTAAAAGATTTAAAAAAGTATTTTCCCGTACGAGGCGGGATGATTGCAGAGAAGCGACAGGTTCTTAAGGCAGTCGATGGCGTCAGCTTTGACATTTATAAAGGTGAGACATTAGGGCTTGTAGGAGAAAGCGGGTGCGGTAAGACAACTGTTGGGCGTACCATACTGAAGCTGTACGAACCTACCAGCGGCCGGATTATATTTGACGGAGATGACATTACCGATCTTAACGACAGACAAATGCGGCCGTATAGAAAAAGAATGCAAATTATATTCCAGGATCCTTATGCCTCGTTAAATCCCAGAATGACGGTTGGAGATATAATAGCTGAATCCATCGATATTCATAAGATTGCAACCGGTGAAGAACGAAAAGCCATGATATTTGACCTATTGGACAAGGTGGGCTTAAACCATGAGCATGCAAACCGGTATCCTCACGAGTTCAGTGGTGGCCAGCGGCAGAGAATAGGTATTGCCAGAGCTTTGGCTGTCAATCCCGATTTTATTGTATGTGATGAACCGATTTCTGCGCTGGATGTATCTATACAGGCACAGGTAGTCAATCTTCTTGAGGATTTGCAGGATGAAATGGGTCTGACCTATCTGTTTATTGCTCACGACTTGTCCATGGTTAAACATATATCAGACAGGGTTGGGGTAATGTATCTTGGAAAGATTGTGGAGATAGCTGAAAGCTCCGAATTATACAGTAACCCCCTTCACCCATATACTCAGGCCTTACTTTCGGCTATTCCTGTTCCGGATCCTGATGCCATGGAACAGCAGAATAGAATAATATTGAAAGGTGATGTACCAACGCCTATTAATCCGCCTTCAGGGTGCAGATTCAGAACCCGCTGTCCCATTGCCGGCGATATATGTGCTGAACAGGATCCCGAAATGAAAGACTATGGCGGGGGACATATGGCGGCATGCCACTTTATTAAATAGTTAAAGCAACAGACAAACCAAACACTTGTTACCAAAGCCTGATAGGCTTTGAGATAGACATAAATAAAAAGGAGGAAGAGATATTATGCTCAAAAAAACAGTCCTATTATTGCTTTGTGCAGTAATGGTAGTTTCCCTTTTTACTGCCTGTGCTTCTGATAAAGCTGATAAAAAACCCATCGTATATAATATGGGCGCAACACCAAAAACTATTGATCCTCAGCTTAACAGTGCAGTTGAGGCGGGCAGTGTAATAGTCCATTGCTTTGAAGGATTGACAAGAAAGGATGCAGAGGGACGTATTCTTCCTGGTATGGCTGAAAAATGGGACATGAATGAAGACGGTACCAAATTTACATTCTATCTGCGGGATGCCAAATGGTCAGATGGAAAACCCGTAACAGCAGACGACTTCGTATATGCATGGAGAAGGGCGGTTGATCCGGCATCAGAATGTGAATACGCTTATCAGCTATGGTACATCAAAAATGGCGAGGCCATAACCAATGGCGAAATGAGCCCTGAAGAACTGGGTGTAAAAGCTGTTGATGAAAAGACTCTGGAAGTTGAGCTTGAAGCTCCCTGTTCATACTTCCTGCAGTTGACTTCTTTCCCCACATTGTTCCCCGTAAGGCAGGATGTTATTGAAGAACACGGTGAAGGCTGGGCAAACGATCCGGAGACATACATTACAAACGGACCAATGGTTGTCACCGAATTTGTTGTCAACGAAAAGATTGTTATGAAGAAGAGCGATACTTACTGGGATAAGAATTCCATAAAGGCTGACGAGCTGGTATTTACCATGATAGACGATCAGGCATCCGAGCTCTCAGCATTTGAAGCAGGTGAGATCGACTTTGCAGACAGTATTCCGGCTGAAGAGATTCCCCGCTTGTATGAGGAAGGCAAACTTATCATAAAGCCTCAGTTGGGAACATATTTCTTCTGCTTGAATGTGGAAAAGGAACCGTTGAATGATCCGAAGGTAAGAAAGGCCTTAGCACTTGCTATCGACAGACAGTATATTATTGATCATGCCGCAAAGAACTTTGCTATTCCTGCTTATGCATGGGTTCCGCCGGGAATGCCCGATGTTGAAGAGGGTACTGATTTCAGAGAAGTTGGTGGAAACTATATAGGCGAAAACTTTGATCAAAACGTGGCAGAAGCCAAGAAGCTCATGGAAGAAGCCGGATTCCCCAATGGCGAAGGTTTCCCCGAACTGACTCTGTTATATAACGACGGAGCCGGGCATAAAGCCATTGCTGAAGCTGTACAGGACATGTGGAAAAACAATCTGGGTATCAACAT
>LFTM01000107.1 GCA_001513505.1 Clostridiales bacterium DTU092
AAAAAGGAGCCCTGTTCTTCAAAATAATAATCAACCTTTTCCCCCAGATGTTTTGTTAAGAATTCCACCGGCCCTACTATAGAAATTCTATCTATGTATGAAGAACCCCGTAGTGCATCCACTACGTATTCTACCATGGGCCTTCCACAAATATTTAATAGAGCCTTGTTGATCACGTTAATGGCTTTAACATCCGCCTGGTTATCACCAGCTAGTATTACCGCATTCATAATTATGTTACAAAACCTCCTCAATAATTTCTACCCCACAGGCTTTGGTATCAACGACAAAGCATCGGGAATAACGCTCCTTCAGAACATTGTACCCTTTACGGGCTGAATCCTCGTCCGGGAAAATACCGTATACCGTTGGGCCGCTTCCGCTCATGCAGCATCCCAATGCCCCCTGCTTCATCATGTCTTCTTTTATAAGATTTATCTGTGGATACATGCTAAGCGTAACCTGTTCCAGCACATTTTTCATGTGGTCAGCAATCCCGTTTAAATCCCTCTTCTCCAAACACTCCACCATACCTTGAATACAGGGCCTGACAGTTATTTTCGACAAATCCAGAGACCTGTATATATGTGCGGTGGATACATGAAAATCCGGTGTCACCAGCACCATCCAAATTCCTTCAGCCGGAGGCAGGGATACCAGTTCATCACCTATACCTTTGGCCAGGGCAGTCCCGCCAAGTATGCAAAATGGAATATCGCTGCCTATTCGGGCCGAAACAGACATTAATTCCCGGAGTTTTATACCCAGATTCCACATCCTGTTTAATCCTGCAAACACTGCAGCGGCATCTGCACTGCCTCCAGCCAATCCTGCTGCTACAGGAATATTTTTATGCAAATCAATTTTAACACCTTTAACGATCCCATATGTTTCTTTAATCAACCGGGCGGACTTATAGGCAATGTTATTACTATCCAACGGGATGCAGTCGCAGTTGCATATAATTTCAATATCGTCTTCAGCTTTTTCTTCAATAGTCAGGATATCGTACAGGTTAACCGACTGCATGACCATCTCAACATTGTGATAACCATCCTGGCGCTTTCCCACTACATCCAATGCCCAGTTTATCTTTGCAAAAGCTTTTATGACTATTTTTCTCATAATCTATCCGACCCTTGTCATCATGATACAATTATTATACAGTAAATCATCCTGCCTTGCTATATGGAATTATGGGCACAATAATAGCGCGTTCAAATGCCTTTACACCTTCAAAATAAAATAATTGGCCTTTGAAACACGCTAAAGTTTGAGAAATTATAGTATTTAAAATACATATTATAGCGTTACTTCAAGCTTCTTATATATAAGCAGCTTATCGCCGGTATGCAGCACATACGGCTCCTCAATGTTATTAAATTTCAGTATATTGTCAGTTGTGGTATTGTATTTCTTGGCAACCGACCACAGGCTGTCGCCGGGTTGAACAAAATATATGTATATGCCCGAATCCTTTAAGTCCTCTGCCTCCTTAACGTCAACCCCCAGCATTACCTCCTGTTCGCTGCTGCTGAATACGCTAACCTGAGCAGCCACTACAGCCCGCAATTCAACCTGATCCGGAGCTATTAAACTGCAGCTAACGTGTTCAACCATCAGCTGGCTCGAACAGTCCATATCTTCGGTTATCCCCTGAACATCCATGCTATGCCTGAATGGAATGTCCTCTTTCAGACTGGCCAGTTCAGCGGAAACATCAGCTGAGCGGTATATTATATTGCTCACCAGTACTCCCTCGATAATAACTCTCTCATCGCTGATATACTGGTCGGTAATAACGGGTCTTACCTCTGTATGAAGTACCTGTTCAGCACGGGGAACGGTATCCGGAAAGGTAATTACCTCTTTTATCACCGTCTGGTCCTGTTTCTCATCTACTACCTGAGTCAGCTTTACTTTTTTGTTTTTAGGTTCCATGACCATTCCGGGGCAATACGCGTCTACCAATATTTCCTGTTCATCCGTCTCAAACACCTGTGCTTCACCTGATATCACCGCTTCAATACTGAGTATCCTAAGTTCACCGTTAATATCCTCCCGGGGTTCAACAAAGAGTTCCTGTACCCATACATTTTCACTGCAATCCATCCCCTGATATGCTCCCATAATATCTATGGTATGGGTAAATGGCATGTCATAGCTTATATTCTGTATGGGCTCGTTCTGATCTTCACAGGAATACAGAAGCCTGATATTTATATCCCCCTGGATGATAACCCTGTTATCCGCTACCTGTTTATCCTTTATTTTTATATGAGCATCTTTTTTAAGAATCTTCTGTATCGATGGAAGCCCGTCTTCCAACTCAAGATCTTCGCGAACAATTGATTGCGAACTTCCCTGTTCCCTGCTGCTTACCACTTTTATTCTGTCCTTCAAAACCTGTACATCAGGCAGATCCCTAAAACCCTGAACAGCTTCAAGCTGAAGCACACTGCTGACCTTTCCATCCATGTTCAGCACTGTTTTTATGTTCAGTTTCCTGCTGTTTACAATCTCGTACTCGATATGCTCTACTTCACATTTCAGCACAGACATCATACCGGGCTTTGCACCGGGGATTTCAATATAATGGGTAAACCCCGTTTCATCTTCCATGTTGTCTATTAGTTCATCATCCCCCTCGCCAGTATAGATGATATTATAGCGCACTCCCCCTTCTACCATTACCCGATCCTGGATCAATTCTTTACTGTTTAATACAACCGCTCCGCTGACATCCAGTATTTTTCCTATATCAGGCTTTGATTCAGGTACAATAACGTCCCCCTCTATAAGAACCTGGGACATTTCCTGTCCTACCACCTGATCTACCTTCAAAACATCCCTAATGTATTCGACGGCCAATTTCACTCCTCCTCCCGGGTTTTTGTCCTATAACTATCTCTCTATATATAAATATAAGTGACCGTCGAAAAATATGTTTAAATCCTTTTATTATTTTTGCATACAACAAGCTCAACATCTGAAGTTAAGATATCAGAGTATGTATAGGCCAGTGTTTGTATTGCCCTGTCATCAATGTTTACCCGTATGGTAAAAATGCTGGGGTAAACATCGTTGATTATGCCTTCTTGAACAAGACATTTTTTCCTGCCTCTATTAACCTTAAATCTTACCTTTTCCCCTAAATGTGACTTTACTGCCTGCCTTACTTTCATTAGATCCTGTGCACCGATCATCATATCACCCTTAACTGCATTTTATTTTATGTTTAGTTTTGCCCCAATTTGCATAAAATATAAAGGCATATATTTTTGGGAACAAAAACGGGATATTTCTTATCTATATTATAGAGAGATATGGATTTATGTTTCCTTTCTCCAAACCAATCACATAAGAAAGATACCGTCATCCGGGGTGGTATCTTTCTTATTTTCAAAAATAAACGCCCATACCGGCATGTCAGTATGAGCGTACGCTTGTTTGGAGCAATAATTACTGGATGAACTTAAATGTTTTGCAAGGATGTTTTATATAATAACAATCATTCCCATGGGTTGCCCAAAATATACTACTTTTAAGCCCCCCATCATACTTTCATTTAATACTCATCATCAAACTCTTCGTCCAGTTCTAAACTATCCAGATCTTCGAAATCTTCCAGATCCTCCAGATCTTCAAATTCATCCGTTGATTCTATTTCACCATCTGCTTTTTCGTCAAAAAGTTCAATATCTTCATCTTCGGGTAAAACATCATCCCATGCATCGGATTCCAAATCCTCTTCCTCCACATCTTCACCCATCTGTTCAATTGCACACTGATAACACATATCATCTCCTGCTTTTATGATGTTTTCCCCGCATTCCGGACATATATCATATTCTTCGTCCTTATCAAAATCGTTTAAGGATTTACCTACCTCCTTCAGACAAATCTTACATAGTACTTCATTCTCTCCAATATAATTCAGATTGCAGCGTGGACACTTTTTGTAAGGCATTTCTGTTATCCCTCCGAATATATTAATTTCATTACTTATTTTTTTATTAATACAAATGATATCTGTTTAATTCACCTTTGTATTCGCCGCACTGCAAAAAAATCCTCCTTCAATATTAAAAATTTTATAAGAATAACAAGCTGGTAAAAAAGTCTTAAATAATTTTCCACAATTATAGGTCTTCAACAGTTTGTTTATAAAGTTATCCACAATATCCACAACTTTATCCCCAGACCTTTATTTTATAACTTTTTGGTTGTGGATATATGGGGCACTTTTTCCACATAATTCACACCGCTATTTTGGATGATTAATAAGGATAGGCTGAAAGCCCGCCATCCAGCACTTTTAAATCTTCAAAGCCCAGTTGTTTAAGTTTCATATACCCGATATAAGCCCTCCGGCCTCTTTTGCTGACCAGCACAATTCTTTTCCGCTTATCCAGCTGATCTATTCGCTCTTCCAACTCATTCAACGGAATATTTATTGCTCCCGGCAGCATCCCCATTGCCGTTTCCGACCTGGTCCGCACATCCAGCACAACAACCTGGGGATCATCCAAAATTTCGCATAGCTCATAGGCTGAAATTCCCTGGAATTTCCCCGCCAGCTTCTCGGTAATCATATCGGTTACCAGACAGACCGGGTGCATATCCGTAATATACGGCAGATGGTCAACGAGATCCAACCGGCTTAAATCATTAACCGTGCCGCCCATGCTTATAACCGTGGCTATAACATCCAAAACTTTTTCTGATAGAATTCCGCCAAGGCATTGGACTCCTAATATTTTTTGATCCGTTTTATTTACCACCAGTTTAATCACATTTTCTTGAAAGCCGTCCCCGTACCCATGTTTGCTATCGCTAACACAGGCTACCGCCGTCTCAGCTCCATATCCCTGCTGTTCAGCCTGTACGGAGGACAAACCCGCTTTAGATATATTTAAGTCAAATGCCTGTATTGAGGCAGCCCCTGTAATACCTTTGCTTAAAGCGAGCCCATTATCATGAGCAACATTATAGCCCAACACTTGCACTGCCCGTTTATCAACAAACATATTATACTCCCAGGAGGGATTTCCGGTTATTTTACTTATACGCTCGACACAATTACCGATGGCGTATATATCCGGTATATTTGTTTCCATATACTGGTCCACTTCAATTGCCCCGGCTTTTCCAATAACAACACCTGCTTTCTTTGCTACATCTATATCGGGCTTTACGTCCTCCATCCAAATTACCATATCAGTAGTAAGAATATAGTTTGGAGTATGAACTTCTACCACCTGTTCCCTGGCATTGCATATCAGGGACAAAACCTTCTCATTGACCAGTATCTCTACACCTTTTTGTTCCATTTGTTTTCTGACCAAATCAGCTATCTCTACATCAAACCCGTCAAGTATCTGCTCCTCTCTCTCCACCATGGTAATCTCAATTCCACGGCTCCACAAGCTGTTTGCTGCATTAATGCCTGCAAGGGTAGTACCTATTACTACGGCTTTTTTGAATAACCCGGCATCGATACCTTCCCGGATTGAACATATATCGTCCAACGTGTCCAGGAAAAAAACATTCCCGGCTTCAATACCTTCAACCGGCGGAATAACGGTTTTTGCACCGGTGGCAATTATTAATTTGTCAAATTCCAACGAAGATTGGTATCCTTCCAGCAAGTTCTCGAATACCACTTTTTTTTCAAGAGAAACAATATCGGTAACTTTGCGGCAAGGTAAAATTTCAACATTATATTGCTCTTTTAATCTATCCCTGATCCTGCTCATAAAAGAATATATATCTTTATCCGGATTTTGAATAAAATACGATGACAGATATCCTTTTAACGAAAAAAATTTACCGGGCAGCAGGATTTTTATATCTAACTCAGGATTTTCTCTTGCTGCTTTTTCAGCAGCCATAACACCATCAATTTCCCCTCCAACCACCACCAGCCTTCTTGTTCCCATACTGGTTCCTCCTTTAGCCTTTTAAAAGGGATTCATCACCTAAAGAAGTACTTTATCCCTATACCGGCTTTAACACATATCATAAATACAGATAAAACAAAAAGCTATAAAATCATTTCATTTATATCCTGCATATATTCATTACACGCTGCCCCTCCGGTGTTGCTGATTATCTATTATACCCCTGTATAATCATATTATGATTGAAAAATATCTTGGCTACTTTGGATTATTACATCTCTACGCAGTTTGTTCCATACTCAATTTATCAGCTACCAGCGCAATAAACTCTCCATTGGTTGGCTTGTCATTTTTCTGATATACAACATAGCCAAATAGTTGATTTATATTTTCTACCCTGCCCCGGCTCCACGCAACATCAATGGCATGACGGATAGCCCTTTCCACCTTGCTGGGGGTTGTATTGAATTTTTTCGCAATTCCCGGATACAGCTCTTTGGTGATTCTGTTTATTATATCTTTATCCTCTACCACCATTTTTATTGCTTCTCTAAGAAAATGATATCCTTTTATATGTGCGGGTATACCAATGGTTAAAAATATACTGGAGATTCTTTCTTCAATATTCTCATTTTTGGCATTGCCGGACAAACCTGATTTGGCGGCAGCAGGCTTATTTGCACTTTCTCTGATCCTTTTTATCATCATTTCAATATCAAAAGGCTTGACCATATAATACCTGGCACCCAAATCCACAGCCCTTCTAATCAGCTCTTCCTGCCCCACCGCTGAAAAACAAATAACAGACGGCATAGGATCAAGCCCGGATGAATTGAGTTGTTCCAGTACTCCCAATCCATCCAGCTGGGGCATAATCATGTCCAATATTACTATATCGGGATGAATCGATTTGATAATTTCCAGTCCTTTTAATCCATCACCTGCCACACCCACAACTTCCATATCCTCCTGCATGTTAATATAGGTTCTAAGAATCTCCCTGTTGTTCCTATTGTCTTCAAGGATAACAATTCTAATCTTTTGCTTCATTTTTATTTTCCCCCTCCTTTTTTTAATAATGAAGAAAAAAACTAAAAAAATGTCATACTATGATGAATTCTGTTTGATTTTATCGAAATCTGGTAAATTTAGTATATCTTGTAAAAATGCTATTTTATTTTACCATATTTTTTATGAATATGGAAGAATGAAATACAATATTTCACCTAATTCGCATATCCCGTATAACAAAAAAACGGGATAACGCTCATAAAGCGCTACCCCGTTCTATCTATCCATACCTGCTAAAAAGGATATGTTATCTCACCTGTCAGGGCATCAATGTACAGCAGCCAGTAGCCTATCCTGTAGCTGTTTCGCACGGGCTTCCAGGCCGAAAAACCTTGCATATAAACAGGAGGCATAGCAGCATATGTACCAGGAACCCCATACACTATATAGCGTACATCATCTTTTTCCTTAATAATTCCCACGATATAGTGATCATAATAGGGATAACCATGATCATAAATGCCATAATACGCCGGTGATGTATAGCCCTGCAGATCATACCCGCTTGTTTGGGGAACTTCAACCCATTCCGCGCCATCGCTGCCGATATCAAAAGGATATACTTTTCTGTTATTCTCAAACAGTTTAGTATAGTAGTCCTTAACCCTTTCCCAATAGGTATCTTTTGAAGCTGCTTTCTGCTGCTTAACCTTAGCTTCTTCTCTCTCATCTTTCTGATAATACGAATTTTCAATCACGTTTTGTTCTTGCTGCATTTTTGCCTGTGGTTGATCTTTTTCCTGCATCGATTCTTCCAGTTGTCTTTGTTTCTGCTCCTCTGCCAATAATACTTTTTCCAGTTCCGGTACTTCATCCTGCCCAATCTCTTCCTTCTCCCGTTCCTGTTCAAGTCTTCCGGTATCCTGCATTATATCCGGTTCTGTCTTCTGTTCTTCCAGCTCTGCATCCTCAACCGGCTCCTGTTTTGCGTCTTTTGGCTGTTGAACAGCTGTATCCTCTATTGCTTGTTCCTCTTTATGTTCTGGAAAATCAACTTCTTCTGCAGATAATCCGGTTTCTTTTTTGTCAACAGAACTTCTCGAATCTGTTTGTTCTACATCGCTTACCCGTACCCGGCTCTTTATCTCTCTTCCGTAATATTTCGCCAAATCTTTTTTTATCCTTCCCGCCCAGTCCAGCGTTACCCGTTTATTTGCATAACCAACCAGAGGAAGTTTAATATCATCCGGATCGTTGCACACAAGTGCTAAACCGTGAAATTGATCAAGGGAATAACCGGTTCCGGCAACATGGTTGATATCCAGTTCCAGCGTAGTTTCTCCCCGTCCTCGTTCATCTATAAAAATAGAGGCAATTTTCAGGCACGGTAAATAATTATTTGCAGATACTAAGAATATATCATATCTTCCCTCATTCGCCTGCCGGGGTTTTAAGTCCTGAACATGAAAGGACATCTTACATCTGTTATTTCTGACCTCCATTTTGCAATGTCCCGCAGCTGGTTTCCCGGATGCAATATTGAACCTTCCATCTCTGGATTGTAATATGACGAAGGAACGGTGGTAATACCCTTTGGCCAACTTCTCCCCTCCTTTACCCTTTTTGTACTAATATATGAATCAAAAATAAAAAAAGAAACCCTAATTAATTTTTAAATTAATTAGGGTTTCTTCTCCAATAATCAACCGGTCATTACTAAATATTGCTCTTATAGTCAACAAGAGCATTCGCAATATCCGCATATTGCTGCATCCCTAAAAGCTCTCCCCTCACTCCGGGATCGATATTGCATTTCT
>LFTM01000328.1:0-2545 GCA_001513505.1 Clostridiales bacterium DTU092
TAAGCAGTTGTCCCTTATCATACTTTGAGGTAAGTTCTCCGGATTTTTCAGCATCCAGTAAAGCCCTGATTGCAATACCCCACGTCCATATCCATGTAGGATGCCTGAATATTCTTTCATCGTAATCGTAATAAAGATAAAGTCCTTTATATGCCTTACTTCTCTTGTTTTTTACCTGTGATCTTTCAAGAAAGCCAACCGCTTCTTCCAATGCTTCAACAACGCGCTCTCTTTTTAGTGATGCAGGCTTAACAGCAGTATAAATGTCGGTGTTTTCGCTGTCATCATTAAATTCAGCTTTTCCAATTTCAATAAAGGAGTTATCAGCCTTAACCCCGATTGCAACAATCTCACCGGACCATCTTTCTGTTAATAGCCTTACCTCTAAACTCAAGCTGTCTTTTGACGAAACATCTATCTCTTTTATTACATAAAATCTTTCAAGAACATTTTTGGAATCCACAAAAAGCTGATTCTCCCAGTATTCCAGATCATCCGCATCAAAAACCACCTTACTTGCAAGGGGTTTTCTGCAGTTCCTAAACATTTTATTTAGCAGACAGTACTCCTCGTTTGTATAATTACTTCCCGAGAACTCTGCTACACCCTTCATATCGTCATCCAGATCAATATCAATGACAGGGAAGTATATCTCATGAAGAGGATATTTTTTCTTAAGATGATCGTATCTTTCCGGAATCTTATCATTGGGTGCTATATCGGTTGCTTTGGACATAGGACTGTTTTTTGTGCTTTTGAAAAGTATCCTTATTTTATCGAGGTTTGCAATGTTGTTAAAACAAATTTTAATTAGATTCCTCTCTTTTGTACAGCTAAATTTAACCACTGGCAAATCGCCTCCTTTATTATACTACTTATTGAGAGCTTCTTAATTATAAATATAGAACGGGTTATTTACTGGCTTTTACATTTTTCATTTGATCTAGAATCTTTAAGTTGGTGCGTTTGACTCCGGCAATAAATTCTTGCCAGGGGTTGTCATAGCGATCATACAATCCATAATTGCCCCGCAAACCTTCGCCTTCGCTGTGATAGTCATAAAGGGCAAACCAGTGTGTGCCGACCATATATGGCCGGTTAAATGCATCGGTTACAAATGCTTCATAAGCCTCAGCCCGCCTGGTCTGGTTTTTTACTATAACATTCTGTGCTCCATTTGTGTTGCGAACAAATCCATAATCACTGCCGGTACAGAAGGAGAATTCAGTTATCATAATAGGTTTTTGTGTTAATTCATATACATGATCAAGATAATCAGCAGGAAACTTCATAGAGTAGAAATTGAGAGATGCAACATCCACATATTTAGCCATAACTTTTAACACTACGTCAGGTGCACTGACACCAACAAGCCTGCAACCAAGATTTAGCTGTCCTGGAGCGTACTCATTAAGTATTGAAGAAGTGGTGGAAAAATATTTCTCGGCAATAATTTCGAGAAATTCTGTCTTGTCAGCAATAAATGCGCTGTTTTCTGCCCTATACTGCTTTGCCCATAATAAATCTTCGAAGCTGCTGTATTCACTTTGCCATACACGGTTTAGTTCTTCAATTGTCTTATGCTTATTCCGAAGGAATGAAACCCATGCTTTTTTACCTGATGCATCATGGGGAAGACGGATGTAGTCGTCTACAAGTGCAGTGCTGTTCCTGCCGGCTCCCTGATCGTCCTTTCCCCATTCGCCTACCCTGCCCCACCAATGGAGTTCATTATCTGTAAAATATCCAATCACGCTTCTGTTGTCTTTTAACGGATTTCCTGTTTCACGATCGAAAAACTCGGTCATAACTGTATAAACGGAAGATTCGAAGCTGTCATCAAATACATCAGGAAAACCAACTCCCCAAACGTGATTAACCTTTTTTGAATACTTTGTCATTTTGAGCTCGATGGTTTTCGGTACATTATTAGACCAGTAATACTTATCGTGCCATGCTCCCAGAGTGTTAAAACCCATGTCATTTAGATCTTTTAGTTTTTGACTTGCCCACTTCTTAAACCAGTCACGGTCACCCCCATATTTTTCAATAATCCTGTTTTTGCTTTGTCCGATATAGCAAACAACACAGTCTACACCAAGGGAATAAAACGGATTTCCGTCGGGATCAATGAAAAACCAATGATCACCAAGTTTTTTTACCGTGAAATACCTGGACATATATAAACCTCCATTCTTTTTATGATTTGATTTTGCTAAAAGAATAAAACCGGATTTGTTATATAACAGTGAAAGGCTATAAGTAGCTTTATTAGATGATAATCCAATAAAACTAAAATAGTAAGTACAAAATTTTTGGTTAAGGGATATAATTTTGGAATCAGAAAACTTTCCAGGTGAAAAATGGGGAAATCGGGTTCAGGATTTTATATTTACCAAAATATTTAACCCATATCCCAAATTTAGATACTTTATATTTTTTTGTGCATAGCTTATATTAAAAAAAGAAAAGCCCTATGAAAATTATAGAACAGAAATTCATTTTTATTTAAAGTCGGCAGGAAAAGGCATGCTTTGGTTTGTAA
>LFTM01000328.1:2706-5076 GCA_001513505.1 Clostridiales bacterium DTU092
TGAACAGAAATACCTGCAGGTAATGGCAATACTAGGACTTATATGGATGTTTATTTTCTGCTACATGCCCATGTATGGATTACTAATTGCCTTTAAAGATTATAATATAGTGAAACCTGTGTCCGAAGCACCATGGGTTGGGTTTGAGCATTTTATCAGGTTCTTCCAGTCTGAAGATTTCCCACGGGTTATGAGAAATACAATAGCTATCAGTTCTCTTAAGCTTATCATTGGCTTTCCCTTGCCGATAATATTTGCTTTATTTTTAAATGAGTTAACATCGTTAAAGTTCAAAAAGGTTGTACAGACTATTTCATACCTACCTCATTTTATTTCGTGGGTTGTTCTTGGAGGAATACTTCTTTCATGGCTTGCGGATACCGGTATTGTTAATCAAATATTAGTCAAGCTTGGTATATTGAAAGAGCCTATATTCTTTATTGCAAAGCCCGAGTATTTCTGGGGGATAACGGTAGTATCAGATATCTGGAAGGAGCTCGGGTGGAGGAGTATTATATATATAGCAGCTATAGCAAGCATTAATCAAGAATTGTATGAAGCGGCAGAGATTGATGGAGCTGGGAGATTTCGAAAAATGTGGCATGTCACTCTTCCCGGAATTAGTATAACAATAGCGATTTTGTTTATCCTTCAATCGGGAGGGCTTCTGCAGTCAAATTTCGATCAGATATTTGTATTAAGAAATTCACTTAACTTTGAAACAAGTGACGTTATTAATATTTATGTATACCGTATGGGAATACGGACGGGGAGACACGCATTTGCAACTGCTGTTGGTTTCTTCCAGTCGGTAGTTGCACTGGCACTGTTGCTCATCACAAACTGGGCATCTAAGAAGCTTTCGGGGACGGCATTATTTTAAGGAGGATAAAACCGATGGTGGGTATAAGGAGAAAGAAATTTGATACCTTTAATCTTTTTAACACTATAATTATGTTATTAATATGTTTTTTGACCCTTTACCCTATATACTATACATTAATAATGTCACTGAACGATGGTAAGGATGCCATGCAAGGCGGTATATACTGGTGGCCGAGGAAGTTTACACTGGACAATTATGCTGCAGTTTTTAAGAATACAGCAATATTTAATGCATTCATGATTACTATAGCAAGGACATTAATAACAACAACGCTTCATGTTTTCTTTACTGCAATGGTAGCGTATGCGTATTCAAAAAAGCATCTGATTGCCAGGAATTTCTATCTTGCAATAGGAACGATAACATTATTTTTCTCAGGAGGTCTGATTCCAACCTATCTATTAATGAAAGATCTTGGGTTGCTTGATAATTTTCTGATTTATGTTTTTCCCGGAATGTTCAGCTTCTATAACCTACTTATTATAACATCCTTTTACAGGACACTGCCTGAAGCGATGGAGGAATCTGCAAAAATAGATGGTGCAAATGATTTTATAATATTCATCAGGATTATACTACCGCTTTGTAAGCCGGTTCTTGCCACTATAGCACTGTTTGTTGGTGTTGCGAACTGGAATGATTACTTTACCGGAGTTATCTACATTCGTGATCCTCAGCTCAGGCCTATTCAGACATTTCTTTATCAGATAATAGCGGAAACCAATACAAGCTCAGAAATGATGCAGGCGATGCCGGCTGAGATGAAGGCTACTATGGGCATTACGCCTGAATCGGTAAAAATGGCTACGATGATAGTTACTACTGCGCCTATTGTATTTATCTACCCGTTTTTACAAAAGTACTTTGTGAAGGGTATGATGATAGGTTCAATAAAAGGGTGATATGGCAGATAATGTGTATCCGCACGTTCTGCGTGCTTGATGCAATATTATTTATAATATAAGTACTGGGGGGATTCAGATGAAAAAAAGAAAAAGTGTTATTAGGCTATTGAGTTTTCTTATGGTTCTACTTATGTTCACTACTCTGCTTACAGCCTGTGGCGGCGCGAAGGAACCGGAACAAGAAACTAGTCAGGAGCCAACAGAGGACCCAACAGAAGAGCAAGCTCAAGAAACTGAAACAGAAGTAGCAGAAACTCCGGAGACGCCTACAAGGCCCGAATTCAATTCAGGAACTGTTGAACCCACCTGGAAGAAAAACACTTCACCAATTACGATAGACTGGTATGTAAATCTATCATATGCCACTTACCGTTGGGGCGATATTGCAACAGATGCTATAACTGAAAAGACGGGTGTTACCGTAAATTTGACAAACCCTGTAGGAAACGAAGATGAAGCCATGAACACCATGCTTGCTTCAGGGGATCTGCCTGATGTCATCACCATATACAGGGAAGCTCCTCAAGTTATGACAATGGAAGAGAATGGTCTTGTATATGCACTTGATGAACTTGCCGA
>LFTM01000328.1:5126-19988 GCA_001513505.1 Clostridiales bacterium DTU092
TATGGATGGCCTTCCCATTCAACACCACTTGAGCTGATGGCCGATTCAAGCCAGGTAACAGGAAATACTTTATTCATGGTTCGCAGTGATATGTACGAAGCAATAGGAAGCCCTGACATGAGAACCATCGATGGTTTCAGGGATGCTTTAAGAGCTGTAAAGGAGAAGTTCCCTGAAGTAAATGGCCAGCCGACTCTTCTTTTTGGCGGACATGAGGCCAGTGACACATCATGGTGGGGTTTTGATGCATATCTTCAGGACTTCCTTGCAATTCCGTGGGAGACAGAAGACGGTAAATTATACGACCGTAGAACAGATCCTGAATATATAAGGTGGTTAAAGGCGTTCAGAGAGATGTATCATGAAGGATTAATTCCTAATGATCTGTTTATTGATAAGAATAAAGATATTGATGATAAGATTGTTCAGGGCCGCTATTTCGCATTGCTGCATCAGGCAATAGGTATAGGCAAACAACGACAGGTAATGGAAGCTACCGGTGGTGCTTACTATAAAGCAATTGATGGTATTTTTAACTCAAAACTTGAACAACCACAAATTCTTGCAGCCAATGTTATTAATGGATGGCTTATGAGCTTTATCACAAAGGACTGCAAGGATCCTGCAAGGACTATTCAGTTCTTCAGTTACCTTATAAGTGAAGAAGGTCAGAAAGATTGTGCACTTGGAGTAAAAGGCGAAACNNACAAGGATTTATGGTTAGAAAAGTACGGTGCCGGCGAATTCTATTATTTAATGAATCCTGGCATTTGGCAGCAGTGGAATTATCCTCTGGAAGAGCCTGAAAAGAGCAATATTGATTGGACAAAGGGTAAATCCAAGAGCCAGGCTGTGTACACTAACCTATATCCTCCGGCAACTACCGATGAAGGAATTGCATACAACGAGATAGAACATAAATGGGCACAGACACTTCCTAAGCTTATGACTGCCGAAACTGAAGAGGAATTTGACCGGTTACTACAGGAATTCATTGAATTTAGAGAAGCACACAATTGGGATGCTGTTCTTGAAATAATGAATGCAAATCTTGCAAAGAATAAAGCCAAATTGGGTATCGAATAAACCGTAAGACATAGAATAAATAGTATTAATTACCCCCGCGAACCCATCCCCTCCGGGCTCGCGGGGTTTAACTACACTTCAGCAATTCCAAAAATCCAATTAGTACTATATAAAATTTGTTTTATATATGTTATATTATTTTTAAGTAATTATACTATAACACGTGATGTTCACAAATCAAAATGGAGAGATGAATGAACATTATGGGCAATTACTTTTTTAGGCAACTGATCCTTTGGTTTAAAAACATAAAGTTTTTATCTGAAAGGTTGGGTCTTGCAAGAAAACTTATCCTCACATATGCAGTAGTACTTCTTATACCAATTACCGTATTTATTGCCAGCTATCTTAGTAATACCAGTTCAAACATAAAACAGAGTGCGTTTCAAAACAGTAAACAGACAGTTCAATATGCCAGAATGAATATTGACCGTAATATCGAGATTCTTGAAAGAGCTGCACAAAGTGTTATAGGAAATATGAAATTTATCAAGTTTTTGAGTGAGAAAAAGGAGTATCCAATTGGAGAGATTCTTGATTTTAAAAGCGGCTTGTTGCGCGAGGTTCAGAATATACAGAACTTGAATCCGGATATTAATAGGCTTAGAATATTTCTTGATAATCCATATTTTATGCAAATGACACCTACTATCTACAGTGAAATATATATAAAAGAGGATCCAATATGGGAAGATATTGTTGCACGTGAGGGAAGAACATATTGGGTGATGAACCAGGAAAAAGAGTTTATATCCAGCCTGGACGATGAGGGAGAGAGTAGCGTTACCTTGTACAGGGAAATACGCTATCCTGCCAACAAGCATCTTGGCATTCTTGAGGTTGCCATGAACCAGAAAACATTTTTTGGTAAACTGGATGATTATCAGGAAGACAAACAATCCTTTTTCTGTTTCTATTCAGCGGAAAAAAGAGCTATTGATTATAGTACGGATATAAAGTTTGCTGAAGACAGCAGTACTATACTAAAAGCAGTGGAAAATGAATTGAACAATAGAATTACAGCTGACAAAGGACATTTTTTTGCAGACATTGATGATGTGAACATGCTGGTGGTGTATGACTACGTTGAGAAGATTAACAACTATATATGTTATTTTAAGACTACCAGTACGTATGTACAACAAATACAGAGTACCAGTAGAATGATCATCGTTATGGGCTTTGCTGTTTTTGCACTGCTTGTAGTCATCAGTTATTATATAACCACTATAATTCTTAAGAAGATGAAAATAATTCTTGCTACCATGCGCAAGGTAGAGCAGGGAGCAATAAATATAGATCTTCCGGTAATGGGTAAAGATGAGATCGGTGAAATTGCATTCCATATGCGTAAAATGGTTGGACGTATCAACGGGTTGGTTAACACGCTTGACGAGATGGAGAGGGAACTTCAAAAGGGCGATAATACCGAGGAAAAAATACGGGAAGTCAACGAACTAATCTATCAGTTCAGAATTCATGAATTAAACTATATTTTGTTAAATGACAATCTTTCGGAAATGGAAATTAAGAAAATTCTGGATATCATTAAAATAGAACCACTGCAAAAAGAATCAAAACTTGCAGTTTGTCTGGCATATCATGAGACGGGAAAAGAAATCAGAGATCCGGATATATATGCACATCTTAAGGATTATACTCAAAAGTATATACAGGATAACGGGTTATCGGTATTTTGTCTTTTAGATATCGAAAAACATCTTGTATTGATAACAAATGAAGAGCGGGCCTTAAATGAACTTGCAGACAGTATTGAAAAAGACCTGGGATATGAAGTTGTAATAGGTGTAAGTGATGAGATCAAAAAAGTCACTAATATACGCAGAGCCTATATAAATGCATATGAAGCTTTGAGATATAGGGTGGTACCCGGACATGGGAATATATTATTTTATAGCGAACTCTGCCGGTTGTCTGATGAATTTTCAGTTCCGGAAGAGGATATCAGGAAGGTCCAGCATTTAGTTGCTATAAATGATATAAAGAAAGTAGAAGAGATACTTGGTGATATCTTCGACCAAAAAAACATTGGTAAATTCAATATAAGCTATATTGACGAGGTTGTTGAATTCATTTACCGGGATATAGTCCAGTATTATATGCAGTACATTCCTCACAAAGCAGATGAGTACGCCAATCTGGAAAGTATTGAAAACTTCTCTAGTGTAGATGAGTATGTGCAGGAGTTGAAGAGATTTATTGATGAAATCTGTACTCTATTTAAAGCAGGTGCTAATGGAAGAATAGGAATGGACGTTATTGATACAGCTATTCTTTATATCAATGAAAATTACCATAAGGATTTAACCATGGCTATGGTTGCAAATCATGTTTCTTTAAATTACCATTACTTCTCAACCCTTTTCAATGAGAGAACAGGTATAAGCTTTGTTGATTATTTAAAGAGGATTAGAGTAGAGAAAGCAAAAGAGTTGCTAAAAACCACCAATATGAAAGTTCAGGAAGTGGCCGTTAACGTAGGCTATGACAATCCAAAATATTTTGCCAAAGTATTCAAGAAAATGACAGGAGTTTCACCACAGGAGTTCAGAAGATGATAATATATAGATAACGATGTCTACGCTTCTATGTATATAGAAAGATATACATTATTATAGAGCATAGACTGGTAGTTGTATAAATGGAGGATGGTATCAATATGAAAGCGGAAGAAATATTAGACAGATTTCTAAGTGTGGCCAGTTGGGTGGACAGGGCAAGTACTGTAGATAAGATTATTATGGGTGATCCGCAAAAGAATATAAGAAAAATTCTGGTTTCCCTGTATCCCGATTTGAGGGCGGTGAAATATGCTATAGATAATAGCTTTGACATGCTGATTACCCATGAGCCTACGTTCTGGAACCATAGTGCTGAATTAGAAAACCTAGACAAAATGGAGGATAACTCACCTAAAAAGAGGGCGGGACTCATGAAGAAAAAGCTCATCGATGACAGCGGCCTTGTTATATTACGCAACCATGATGTATGGGACAGAATGCCCGGGATAGGGATACCGTGGGCATGGGCGGAGTTCCTGGGATTTGAGGGTGAACCGGCAGTAATTGGTGCTGCCGGCTACCAGCACAGATATGACATCAGGCCGACTACACTGGATGATTTAGCTGCAAATATCGCGAAAAAGACTGCTCTTATAGGTGAACCGGGGGTACAGGTTATAGGTGACGGTGGAAGGAAAGTATCCAGCATAGGAATTGGTACCGGATGCTGCTGCGTTCTGGAATCATTCGTGGATATGGGATGTGATGCGGCAATAGTATCCGATGACGGCTGTATATACTGGAAGGATATCAAGTGGGCTATGGATATTGATTTTCCTATTATCCGTGTCAACCATGCCACAAGTGAGGAACCCGGTATGATTACACTGACAGAGTATATTAATAAGAACTTCGATGGAGTGGAAGCGGTTCACCTTCCTCATCGGAGCAGTATAAGGATTATCAGCTATTCCTGACTTAAGTTGGAGTCATACAAGTAATGGAATTTACTGGCCTGGTTTTTGGGGGAGCTTTATACTCGGAGTTGACTTTCTAATAAGGAGTGTTTATATGAGGTGGTCAAGGGAAGAATACATTGAGCTAATGACTTTCGGCAGTGTAGAACGTCAAATGTTTGTAGAACTTTTTGGACCTCTGGTTGGTTTGGAAGAGGAGTGGCGAAAACAGGGAGCTACCCAGGGTGAGATAGATTTGACGGATTTTGATTGGGATTACGTTCCAACAATTAATTGCGGAGGCAATACAGGGATAATGGGTGGTTTTACACCACGCATAATAGCGGAAGATAGTCAATGCATCATCCAAATTGATGAGTATGGGAGAAAAACAAAACTATACAAAGGTGTAGCTACCATCCCTCTTCCCCTGGATTATCCTGTTACGGATATGGACAGTTGGCTAAAAATCAAACCTTTTTTTGAATTTCACGAGGATCGTATAGACTGGGATAAGGTGGCTGAGGCGAAAAAGGCGCAAAAGAGGGGAACATTGGTAATAGCAGGGATTCCGGGCGGGTTTGATCTTCCCAGACAGCTAATGGGAGAAGAAAGAGCATGTCTTTGCTATTACGAGAATCCGGAACTTATGAAAGATATTTTGGAAACTATCGGTGATACTGCCTTTCGAGTGTTGGATAGGATTAGCGATTATGTAACCATTGATCAACTTTGTGTTCATGAAGACTTAGCGGGGAAATCCGGATCTCTTATAGGACCTAACCTGATTCAAGAATTTATTAAACCCTATTACAGAAAGGTTTGGGATATGCTATCCTCTAAAGGGACTAAAATTTTTTCCCAAGATAGCGATGGTAATATAAATTCTGTAATAGATGCCTTTCTGGACTGTGGTGTAAATATTATGTACCCCATGGAACCCGCAGCAGGAATGGATGTTGTAGAATTAAGAAAGAAGTATGGCCAACGAGTTGCATTTAAGGGTGGTATTGATAAACATGTACTAAGAAAAGATAAAAGAGCCATCCGGGAAGAATTGGAATATAAGATGCAGCCTATTATGCAGCAAGGTGGAATGGTATTTGGTTTAGATCATAGGATACCCAATGGCACCCCTTTGGAAAATTACCGGTACTACGTAAACACCGGACGGGAAATTTTAGGGTTGCCACCTATAGATAAAAGAAATAAAGGCTGGAAACGCATGGCATTTTAACATGATGGGCGGAATATGTATGTACTGCAACTGCTTTATAATCATGTGCAGGCTGTTCCGCATGGCAAAATAGCACACCATGATTCTGCTAAAGTAACTGATAAGTATTAAAAAGTACTACAAAGGAGGAAAAGATAATGCGAAAAAAGTATAGGTTAGGAATAGTTGGCTACGCTCATTTCCATATCATCGATAATGCAATATCATTTCATAACTTGGGGGACAGAATTGAATGGGTAGCGGCAGCTGATGTAAAACCTCTGGTAGAACCCTTAAATGACGGACCGGGTACCCGCTACGGTACTGTGAGAGACTTAAATGAAAAACTGGGTATAACCAATGTATATGACGACTATATAAAGATGCTTGATGAAAATGATTTTGATATCATACTGGTTTGTGCTGAAAATGCGTTCCATGCGAGTGTCTGCCGGGAGATATTGTGCCGGGGAATTCATGTTGTGATGGAAAAGCCTCTTACAACCAATATGCAGGAGGCATTAAGCATAGCACGGGTACTTAAAGAAACCGACGCGGAATTAATCCTTAACTGGCCAAGCACCTGGTCAGCATCGATCCGGAAAGCCTATGAACTGTATAAAGCGGGGGAAATTGGCAGACTTTTTAAGTTTACATATCGGAACAGCGATTCTGAGGGCCCCCTCTCATACGGACAGAAACTGACTGATGAGGAGAAAGGCGCCGAATGGTGGTACCAAAGGGAGGCTGGAGGGGGAGCTCTCCTTGATTACTGCTGCTATGGTGCATGTCTGTCAAGATGGTTCTTTGGCGAAAAGTCTGTGGCGGCCTACGGTATGACGGCGAATTTCAACAGCCCGTATGGAAATGTAGAGGACTATGCCACCATTACGGTACGCTTTCCTCAGGGCGTTGCCATACTGGAGGGTTCCTGGACCACCAGGAATACAGGTATTCCCAATGGACCGATTCTTTACGGGCTTGAAGGTACCATGGTTGTAGATCGGAATGAGGTACGTGTATATAAGACACGGCAGAAAGCTGAACCTGATGCAGTATACACGCCGGATCCACTTCCGGCAGGAAGAACTACGCTGGGAGAAGAGGTATTGCATCATTTTGATACCGGTGAACCTCTGCATCCCACCCTGGAATTCTGGCACAACTTTGAAGCTATGCAGATACTTGATGCTGGTATACGTTCTGCAGAATCACATAAGCTGGAACTATGCCGGGATCAAATATGGACCATAGGATAATTGTATAAATAGACCAAAAATGTATATGCACTATGGAATAGAGGGCGGGAAAACCGCCCTTTCTTCTTTTTATGAAACTTTTTTAACTCTATTTCTATCATGATTGGTAATACCCAATGATTCTTTGGGTAGAATAGGGCCATTCCTAATAGGATATCTCTTCAGGTGTTAATTCAATCGATATAAAACCTTCGAACAGCTGGACATTTATTCCAATAAAATATAAAATATTAAATGGCGGATATGGAATATTATTACATCCCGTACAATACAGCAACGTACACATCCAAATAAAAAATTTAGGGAATGAAAATACTGTTATAAACATACCGCAGGCGATAGTAGCTATTGGCGTTGGTAATACAACCCTTTGGAGCCAATACATTTTCAGTGGATGTATTTTGAGCAGTATGCTTGTAAACCGGATAATGCTATATTGAATGAGGCGAGGGCTTTGGAGTTTACAAAGTTCTCGTCTCGTTTTTTGAACGTATTTTTATAATCCACCTTTACGTTGATGAAACAATAAGATAAAATGTATATAACAATCATATGCAAGTCATGTATCAGAATTAGATGTATGTTATGCAGCAATGTACTTTGAATTGACTTTGATGCCATTACTGAAGGATTTTTTATGCATGTCATCTTCATGTAAAACAAGCCTGTTATTGTATGAATTGTTGGTAAAGAGAGCTGTCAGTGGTTAAGGTACCTATACCGGCTAAATCTGCATAGTATTCAATTAATAATAATGAAAGGATGATATCATGGGGAGAAAAATAGCATTTATTGGTGCAGGGAGCGTAGTGTTCACAAGAAACCTTGTAAGGGATGTTCTGTCGTATCCTGCTTTGGCTGATTCAACGCTGGCTCTTATGGATATTGATGAAGAGAATCTGGCTATGGCAGAAGCAGTGGTTAAAAGGATTATTGAGCTAGGCAATTATCCCGCCAAGGTGGTAGCCACAACAAACAGGGCAGAAGCTCTTGAAGGTGCCGATGGAGTTGTATGTACTATTCAGGTAGGTGGCATGAAGGCTTTACTTGCAGACGTGGGTATTCCGGACAAATACGGTGTCAGTATGTGTGTGGGTGACACCAGAGGACCGTCGGGTATATTCAGGTTTTTGCGAACGGTACCCGTTATGCTGGATATCTGCAGGGATATTGAACGTTATTGTCCTGATGCCATATTTCTTAATTATACCAATCCAATGGCTATGTTGTGCCGTGCTATGCAGAGCGAGACCAAGGTAAGGGTTACAGGGCTTTGTCATAGTGTGCAGGGAACAGCCGAGATGCTGGCAAAATGGATCGGTGCTCCAATGGATGAGGTTACATACCTTTGTGCCGGTATAAACCATCAGGCCTGGTACCTGGAGTTTAAATGGAATGGCAAGGATGCATACCCCTTGATAAGAGAGGCAGTTGAAAAGCCCGAGATTTATAATGAGGAACAGGTAAGAAATGAGATGTTCCTCCATCTGGGGTATTATGTCACCGAGTCCAGCGGCCATAATTCGGAGTATAACGCATGGTTCCGTAAAAGAGAGGATTTAATGGAAAAGTATTGTACCCACGGTACCGGATGGAATCCGGGGCTCCCGGTAATGAGCAGGCTAAAGATATCTCCGAATACTGGCGATGATTGGTGGAAAGAGAGAAGACGTACGGAGTTTAACAAGTGGCTGGAAGGTCCGGTTGATTTGACAAGGGGTTCGGAATATGCAGCAAGTATATTTAACGCTGTATTTGGTGATAACACTATGTTCGAATTCAATGGTAATGTACGCAACTTTGGCCTTATAGATAACCTGCCGGAGGGTTGCTGTGTAGAAGTACCGGTACTGGCTTCCAAACGCGGGCTTGATCCCATACATGTGGGACCGTTACCGGAACAACTGGCTATATTAAATGATATAAATGCAAGATGTGAAGAACTTGCAGTAGAAGCTGCCCTTACCGGTGATCCTAAGAAAGTATACTACGCTGCCTATTATGATCCTTTGACATCGGCAGTTCTGAGCCTTGCAGAGATCAAATCCATGGTAAATGAGATGTTTGAAGCAAGCAGAGAATGGCTTCCCCAGTTTAAGCATTTTAAAGTGTGAAGATGTAATGTAAAGGCCATTCTTATTTGGAGAATGGCCTTTACATTATTAATAATGTTAGTATTCTAAATATAGACAGCATCGAAATTATATGGTAGCAACATAAAGAATACAGAATGATATAGGTGGGACGAAAGGAGAGAACAGTTGATGATGCAGCAGAAAATAGAACAGGAGTTACAGCCATACATAAAAAGAAATGCCATCACGAGTATTGTGGATGGAGTACTGAACGCAATGGCCATGGGCCTGATTCCCCTGCAAACCCTGGTTGTATACTTTATAAGTGGATATGTCCATTCCAACCTTTTTATTGGACTTCTGACAACGGTACAGATGCTTTTGATGGCTATACCCCAGTTTTTTGCAGCCAGGCGTATGGAGCAGCTCGATTCCTATAAAGGGTTGATGGGAAAATACGTTTTTATCTATCGTACTTCACACCTGCTCATTGGATTGTTAATATTATTTTTGGCTCCTAAAAACCCTTTACTGTTTGTTATACTGTTTTACATAATTTACTGGCTCAACGGACTGTTTATGGGAATAGGAAATTCTGCCTATTATAATTTTATCAATAAAGTTATCCCTTTTAACATAAGGGGGAAATTCTTTGGCTGGAGAGGCGCTTTTAACAGCGTGGGAGGGGTACTGGGTTCTCTTTTGGCCGGAGTTAGTTTGGCAGGAAGCGGGTCCGGCACACAGCAGTATGGATATCTGTTTCTGCTTTCTTTTGCACTGGACATGCTTTCGTTTATCTTCCTGGTTGCCCCCTATGAGCCAAAAAACTATCAGAACAGTGCTGTCGGGACGCAGGTAATTGATTATGGGGCTAAGCTTAAAGAAATACTCAAACGAGATAAAAACATTGTAAGGTTTATAGTCGCGCAGTCACTTATTATTTTTCCGGTAGTTTCTTTGTTCCCCTTTCAAACAGTATACGCAAAAACCAACTTCAATATTGGCGATGATGTTATATCCGTTATGACCACAATGATGTTTGTGTGCAAATCTATAGGTTTTATCCTATGGGGAATGCTGGTTCAACGGCGGGGATTCAAATGGGGTATGCTTGGAGGATACCTGTTATTTATTATTAATCTGGTGTCAGCTATATTTATTAATAACCCCAATGTGGTACTTGTTTTAACCGCTGTTTTTGGACTTACCAATAGTGCTTATATGATTGGAAACATAAACATTATATTTGGTATGTGCTCCTATGAAGACAGGCCGGCATATTTGTGTATAACTAATATGTTCATAATACCAATTTCGGCCATTGCTCCCCTTATAAACGGTTATATATATGATGTATTTGGTTTCAAGGTTATGTGTGTTATTAATCTAATACTGTTATTAGGCGGAATAGCAGTGTTTTCTAGAGTTAAGGAACACCATATTGCGACAAATAATTAAAGGTTTATATGATAAAATTGCCTATATTGTAGTTCATGATTTCCACAGTTAATAAAGAGCTCAGAGGATTGGATGACTTCTATCCCCTGAGCTTTTTATTCGTTAAATCTAAAATTGCATATTATATAAATGTGCGTAGGTTCCGTTTAGCGCCAATAATTCTTCATGTATTCCCTGTTCAACAATTCCAGAAATATTTAAAAGGATTATTTTGTCAGGGAGCAAAGTTGTAGTATTTAACTCGGCATGCTCGCTTTGGGGGATTCCAAGCATAAAAACGGGCAGTTTTCTATTGAGCTGTTTGCCGTATATCAATGCAAAAAATAAGGGATAAGAGCACCTCTTCTGTGATTTTAATAATTAATTACAATAAATTGACGCTATATTGAAATTTGATATAATATTAGCATAATATAAATTTTTATAGGCAGTTCTAATGAAAACGCAAAACCCTCTAGAATGTACGCTAAAATCCAGGAAGAGTTTGCAATGAACAAGTATATAAAACTGCCCAAATATCATATGTTGGCTGATTTTACTCGCACACGACGCTTTTTTATGAGCAAAGACGGGACTGATACAAGAGGCCGCGGGATTTTGGTTCAAACCGGAGAACATGAATTTTACCTTGCCGGTGCCAACATAGGTTTGAACTTTATACGCCGGCCGGAACCTTCCGAAGAAAATCTCTATCCGATAATCAGTTCACGCCAGGCTACCCAGCTGAATTACCTGTCGGTGGAGGAAGGGCATTTTGAAAACGGGGAATGGGTAGTGGATTTCTGCCGGAATGGTGATCAGGCAAATTATGACCTTTGTGTCCGCGATGGTGAAATAGTGCGCATCCGGCTGAACCCATATCTGGGATATGAGTGAACAGTGAAATAAATTCATTTTAAAAAGTAATTTAAATAGAAAAGGGGTATATGTATGCAGAGTAGTAAAGAAGTTGTTGTAAATGCCGTGGAGTTTAAAGGGCCTGACCGACTTCCTCTTCAATTTCAGTCGCTGGGCTATACCGATTTTCATCATGTAAGATGGAACCAGATAGGAACCGGAGATCATTCTAAAAAAAGGACCTATGATGAATGGGGATGCGGCTGGACCAGGACTGAAAAGGATAACATGGGACAGGTGACGGAACATCCGCTTTTGGATTGGTCATATGCTGATAAATATCAATGGCCTGATCCTGATAACCCGGCTTTTTATGAAGGGATGGAAGAAAGGTTTGAGGGCTCTGATGGCAAGTATGTTACCACAAGTATCTTCATGCTCCTTTTTGAAAGGATGCACGCTTTGCGGGGGTTTGAAAACACGCTGGTTGATTTGTATCTGGAACGCGAAAAAATAGAAAAACTGGCGGACAGAATAGTTGAATTTGATATACAGATAATAAGGAATATATCATCAAGGTTTCCTGGATGTATTGACGGATTTGATTTCACCGATGACTGGGGAACGGAGCTCAGCACTTTTATAAGTGTAGAAATGTGGAGAGAGTTCTTTAAACCCAGGTATAAGAAAATTTTTGATGAGTGTAAAAAGGCGGGCTGGCATATCTGGATGCATTCATGCGGTAAGATAAACGATATTATACCCGAACTGATAGATATAGGGCTTGAAGTGGTAAACATCCAGCAGCCTACCGTACTAGGCATTGAAGAGATTGGGAGCAAGTTCGCGGGGAAGATATGTTTCTCATCCCTTTGCGATATACAGAAAACACTGCCCTTCAAAGGTGAGAAAGAGATACGCGAGGAAGCGGAACTGCTGCTCAAATGCTGGGGTACGGAAAAGGGAGGTTTTGTTCTGTCCGATTACGGTGACGGAGCGGCGATAGGGGTTCCCATAGAGAAGAAAAAATGGATGTTTAAAGCCTTTACTGAATTGGATCCATGGAAACATAAAAGATGGTAGGCAAAAGCTTGAAAAGCGGATATCAAGACAGTCAAAGCATAAATCTATAGGATGATGTATTGGTCCGGTAGAGGAAGACTATTTTGGATTTTATAAAATTATACTGGAAAGGAGAAGGGAGATGGGTGAAAACAGAAAAGCCAGAATGATACTGGACAAGGATTTTAAAATTGGCTGTGTTGACAAACGTATCTACGGCTCGTTTGTTGAACACCTGGGACGTGCTGTGTACGGTGGAATATATGAGCCCGGCCATCCGGAAGCAGATGAAAAGGGTTTTAGAAAGGACGTAATACAACTGGTTAAAGAGCTGGGGGTACCGATTATTCGTTATCCGGGTGGGAACTTTGTATCGGGATATAACTGGGAAGACGGTATAGGACCTAAAGAGAACAGGCCCAGGCGCCTTGAACTTGCCTGGAGGACTATTGAAACCAACCAGGTTGGTGTAAACGAGTTTGTTGAATGGACCGGGCTTGTTGACAGTGAACCTATGATGGCGGTTAACTTAGGGACAAGAGGACCTGACGCTGCCCGAAACCTGGTGGAATACTGCAATCATCCTGAAGGTACGTATTGGAGCGATTTGAGGAAATCCCACGGTTATAAGGACCCCCATAATATTAAGGTATGGTGCCTGGGAAACGAAATGGACGGTCCGTGGCAGATAGGGCACAAGACCGCCGGGGAGTACGGACGGGTTGCCTGTGAAACCGCGAAGGTGATGAAGTGGGTTGATCCTTCAATTGAGCTGGTGGCCTGCGGAAGCTCCAACAGCCGTATGAGTACGTTTGGCGAGTGGGAAGCAACGGTTCTGGATCATACCTATGAGTATGTAGACTATATATCCCTTCATACATACTATGACAACTACGAGAATGACGTAAAGAATTTTCTGGCCAAATCTTTGGACATGGATAATTTTATAAAATCGGTTGTTTCGATTTGCGATTATATAAAAGCCAAGAAGAGGAGTAAAAAGGTTATAAACCTTTCATTTGATGAATGGAATGTATGGTATCATTCTCATGAAGCCGACAAAAAAATACAACCATGGTCGATTGCGCCACCTCAGCTTGAAGATGTATATAACTTTGAAGACGCTTTGCTGGTAGGCTGCATGCTGATAACCCTTCTTAAACATGCTGACAGGGTTAAAATAGCCTGTATGGCACAGCTTGTCAACGTCATCGCTCCTATTATGACCGAGAACGGTGGAAAGGCATGGAGGCAGACTATTTACTATCCCTTTATGCATGCTTCCGCTTTTGGACGGGGCAGCGTACTGCAGCCTGTTGTGTATTCACCTGTCTATGACAGTAAAGATTATGAAGAGGTACCGTATCTTGAAGCTGTAGCCGTTGTAAATGAAGAAAATGATGAGCTTACAATTTTTGCAGTAAACCGGGATACGGATAATGTGCTTGGGCTGGAGTGTGATATGAGGGGAATGGGCAAATACCGTGTTATTGAACATATCGTCTTAGAACATGATGACATTAAAGCTGTAAATACCAAAGACAATCCGGACAATGTAAAACCCCACAACAACGGAAACGCATCGGTTCAGGACGGAAAAGTTATGGCTGACCTGCCAAAACTGTCGTGGAACGTGATAAGGCTGTCAAAAGCATGAGCCAGACAAGGATGGATAAATAAAAGGTTAGTTTGAATTCTCTTCTATTACAAAGCCTGCCTGTAAAAGTTTTACAGACAGGCTTTTGTTGTACATTTCGACATAAATTGAAATAGTGACATTTACCATTATATGCTATAATATGCTGTAGATTAACCAAATTTTTCTTTAAAAATAGGACAAGTATATCAATTATTGAAATTAACGAGGGGGTAAGGAGATTGAAGAAAAAAGTTGGTCTGGTAGGTGTGGGGAACATAGGCAAGTTCTATACCCAAAGGCTGTTGGAGTGCGGATATCCGTTGACGGTATTTGATATTGACGGAGAAAAGATGAAATATGCTGAGGAGCTTGGTGCCCATCCGGCAGAGAATGTCGGGGACCTGACAATAAAATCCGATGTGATTATCCTGTCTCTCCCGGGCAGCCATGCCGTAGAGAGTGTAATGGATGGGGAGGATGGGATACTGAATCATTTAGTGGAAGGTCAGCTGGTAATAGATACGGGAACCAGCAGACCAGAGACCGATATTAAATACGAGAAGCTGTGCGCTGAAAAAGGTGCTGCCTTTATCGATGCGCCCCTCACCTGGAGAAAGCAGGGACAAATCATTATGGTTGGAGGTACCTACGAAAACTTCAAAAAGGCTGAAGAAATATTAAAGTGCATCAGCTATAAATACAGGTATATAGGAACTATAGGACAGGGACAGGTGCTGAAACTCATCAACCAG
>LFTM01000082.1 GCA_001513505.1 Clostridiales bacterium DTU092
CCCAAAAGCCAGGGATATTGTTGAGTTTCTTGAAAACTTCCTTGTGTAGTACCGATAGTAAAAGGAGAGTGACATTGGTATGCCAAAACCAAGGTTTGTTAAAAAAGTAATTGCTGAGATAAAAAATGATGTTCCTCCGGCTCCAATGAATACATTTTCTGCGGTAGGCGACATAAATAACGATGGATGGCTGGATGTTGTCGTATCGGGCAGAAACGGTAAAATGGTATGGGTAGAAAACAAAGGTGAAGGTAAAGAATGGGTCGTGCATTTGGTTGATGATCAAGTGGAGTCAATGGAATGCGGAGGATCTTTGTATGACCTTACTGGCAACGGTTACCTGGATATAATTAACGGAGGAGCTGATAGTTCCACCAGGATTTACTGGTGGGAAAATCCGGGACCAAAAGGCGGGAAATGGAAGAAAAGACTGATAGCCGATACATCTTACCGCCAATTCCATGATACTATTATCGGAGATATTAAAAATGACGGCAAAATGTACCTTGTCTTTACCAATCAACGCGGGGAAAATGGTGGAACAAATATATATTGCGTTCCTCTTCCGGATAATCCCACAGTTAGTCCATGGCCAAATCTTGAGATTATAGCAACGGGCAAAACCGAGTTAAACCCGTTCAGGAAGGAAGGGGTACAACCTGAAGAAGGATTGGCAATTGGTGATATAGACGGTGATGGCAGGAATGAATTGGTTGCCGGGACCCATTGGTATAAATATATGGATGGAAAATGGGAGTGCCATAAATTTGCCTCGGGTTATATTACCACAAAAGCTGCAATAGGTGACATAGACGGCGATGGTAAAAATGAAATTGTGTTGTCGGAAGGGGATCCTTGTATATACGGTAAAAGGCAGGGAGGAAAGATTGGTTGGTTCAAACCTGGGAAGGATATAAATGATTTGTGGGAAGAACATGTTGTTGACGATTATCTCCTGGATGCCCATTCATTGCAGCTGGGAGATATATGCGGAAACCGGAGATTGGATATACTTGTTGGTGAAATAGGGGTAGCCGACAAGAGCCGTAACTATATAATTCGAAAACCGCGTATAATGATTTATGAAAACATGGGTAACGGGGAGTTCATTAAGCATATAGTCGATGAAGGTACGGGTATACATGATGCTGTTTTAGCAGATATGAGAAATAAAGGCGTTTTGGACATCGTTGGTAAACCTCTGCATGGCGATGAAATGTGGAAACTTCATGTATATTTAAACAATACAGGAGTATAAATTTCCTTCCACTCCATATCGTTAATATGCATTATATAAAAACAAGATCTCAATCCTCATTATTGATGAGTTTATAGTATTCAACCAGCAATTGATCCAGCTGCTGGCTTGCTTTAAGAATTTCACAGCTATTTATATTGTTCATCTGTAGGAGTTTATGGATATACCTTCTCATAGCTTCTATTTTTTCAGTAAGCTCATCAAGTTGTTCCATTTATTTAATACTCCTTCAGTTTCTGTTAGTATAGCTATTTTTTGTCATGACAAGCATTAATATAGCATGTACATATTGTAATGTCTACCATAAATTACTATATATAATGTTTATCTTTATACAATTATATCGTTTATGGTCGACTTATGTATGTAGTAATATTGTCCTTTTTTTAAAATTTGTCGGGGTAGATATCAGCCTATTCTAAATCAGACCGTTCCTGCATACCTTTAAATTAGGGGGTGTAGGATATGCGGGTTTTTTTCTTTAAAAAGGATATTATCATATGGGGAGTTATACTGCTGGCTGCCATTCTTGTGTTATTACTCCTGTTAAGACTGACAGGTGGAGAAGCCGAAACGATGGAGCAAAGTTTAATCTCTATAATGAAGGGTGTATAGGGGGTATAGAGTTATATCCCCGTAAAGAATGGTTTGTTATTATATTGATTTTTTGTGGACAAGCTATACTGAGAAATAATTTGGATATATAAATCGTAATATTTACCAGTTTAATAGATGTTACATAGAGAAAAATACAAAATATGTGATTTATAGTGTATGATTTTTATGTTAAAATAAGTGAAATAAAACATGATTCTAATCGAGCGAAGGAGGAACCATATGCCGCTTAGCAAAGGACCAGATCAAACACCCAATATGCCGGAAGAAATACGCGGAACTCTCAGGCGTCACATGATTGAAGTACCCCGATGTATTGAGAACGCCACTGGGATCAGGATATTTGGCAAGACGATACGTTCCCTGGCATTTACTACCGATGTTGCCGTTATTAAAAATATAAACGCTGATGCTATTATTGCGGTATATCCCTTTACTCCACAGCCTGCTATTACCCACGCTATCATGATGGCCGCCGATGTGCCGGTTTTTTGTGGAGTGGGTGGCGGAACGACCATGGGGAAGAGGGTAGTAAACCTGGCTTTGGATGCGGAATTTCAGGGTGCAATAGGAGTTGTGTTAAACGCCCCCACCCCTGATGAGACCATCAGAGCGGTCAGGGATACCATAGATATTCCCATTGTTGTTACTGTAGTATCCGAGAACACAGATTTAAAAGCCCGGATGGAGGCGGGAGCCACCATACTGAACGTCTCGGGAGCCAGGAAAACAGTGGATATTATAAAGAAGATTAGAGATCAATTGCCCAACGTTCCTATTATTGCAACAGGTGGACCCAATGAAGAAACTATCATGGCTACCATCGAAGCGGGTGCCAATGCCATAACATATACTCCTCCAACGCCCGGGGAGCTTTTTAAGACGCTGATGGAAAAATATCGCCAGCAGTTGGCTTAATCTTTTTCTGCGTTAATCATATATACCAGTTACGGGGGTGTAATCAAATGCAATTGTTTGGCCGGGAGTTTTCAAGAGAGGAAATAAGACAGCGGATAGGTCATCTATCTCAGATTGCTGGAATTAAGTCCTATACTTTAAATGAAGGCCGTGCACAGGGGGTACATGCACTGGATGTCAAAACCGGCAGCGGGCTTAACTTTACAGTGTTACCGGGGAGAGCCCTGGATATTGCCTGGATGGAGCATAACGGCAGACCAATTGGTTTTATAAGCAAAGGCGGTATAGTACATTCTTCATACTACCAGCCATATGGATCCGAGTGGCTGCGCAGTTTCAACGGAGGGGTTTTGACCACTTGCGGACTTACACATGTAGGACCGCCCGAAAGGGAAGGGATGTGGGAACTGGGCCTTCACGGGAGAATAGCAAACATTCCTGCTGATGAAGTAAATCATACTGTGGAATGGCAGGGTGAAGAGCTGGTTCTGACGATTGAAGGAAAGGTTCGGGAAGCGGTTATGTTTTCCGAAAACCTGGTTCTGCACCGAACGATTAAAGCGTATGGCGGCAAGAACAAGGTACTGATTAATGATGAGATCATAAACGAAGGATATACGGATACTCCACTTATGGTACTCTATCATATGAACATAGGGTTTCCGGTGGTAGATGATACCAGCCAGCTGGTGGCACCGATTCTGCATACCTCAGCAAGAGATGAAGAGGCCGGTAAAGGTATTGAAAGATTCGATAGATTTGAAGCTCCTACACCAGGGTATAATGAACAGGTTTTTTTCCACAAATTAGCTGTTGATGATCAGGGTAAAACCTGTACGGCAATATTAAATGAGGCAATAAATTTAGGTATATGCATCAGTTATAATCAAAAGGAGCTGCCGTTTTTTACCCAATGGAAGATGATGGGACAGCAGGATTATGTAGTTGGTCTTGAACCGGGTAACTGTGTTCCCATGGGCAGAAGCTGGGCCAGGGAAAAAGGAGTTTTGGAATACTTAAAACCCGGCCAGAGAAAATCCGTTTCCCTGGAGATCAGGGTTTTAACCACATGGGAAGAAATACAGGGTTACAGGGATTATGTGGCAAGACTGCTGAAACGGTATTAACTTTGCAGATTCTTAAGCGTTTCATAGAAACCGGGGAATGAGACATCGGTCCATTCCCATCCATCGACAACGGTTTCTCCCTGTGCTATCAGTCCTGCAACGGCTGCTGTCATGGCCAGCCTGTGATCACCAAAGCTGTCCAATGTATTTCCTTTTAGTGTCACAGGTCCGTGAATGACCATGCCGTCATCGGTGCTTTCAATATTTGCTCCCAGGCGGGACAGCATATTGACCACAGTATTTATACGGTTGGATTCTTTGACCTTTAGCTCCTGTGCATCCCGTATAATTGTAGTACCATGTGCCTGGGTAGCAGCCAGAGCTATGATGGGAATCTCATCAATCAGCCTGGGGATCAGGTCTCCGCTGATAACCGTTCCTTTCAGACAGGATGTTTTTACGGTGATATCTCCTGTTTTTTCACCTCCAGAGAAAGACAGGTTTTCAACTGATATGTCAGCTCCCATTTGACGATAAACATCGAGTATACCGGTCCGGGTGGGGTTTATACCCACTTCCTTTAGCGTAAGTTCTGAATTGGGAACCAGAAGTCCGGCTGTCATTAGGAAGGCAGCCGATGATATATCTCCGGGGATTTTTATGTTTTGTCCGTACAGCCGCTGGGCGGGATAGGCAATGATTGTGTTGTTATGCACGTCTATTTTGCCACCGAAGGTCTGCAGAAGAATCTCGGTGTGGTCTCGGGATACTGCCGGCTGATGTATGCAGCTGGGACTGTTTGCATATAGGGTGGCAAGGATCAATGCTGATTTAACCTGGGCGCTGGCAACCGGCATCTCATAATCTATTCCTTCAAGTGTGCCCGGGCTGATTGAAAGGGGAAGATACCCCGGTGAGTTACATGCCTTTATATTTGCACCCATTTTCCTAAGCGGAGCAATAATACGATCCATCGGGCGCTTTTGCAATGATTCATCTCCTGTTATAACGCTTTCAAAGTTCTGGCCAGACAATAAACCGGCTAAAAGCCGGGCAGTTGTGCCCGAGTTGCCTGCATCAATGGGTGAAGAGGGCGGTTTAAGCCTGTATAACCCCACGCCGCTGATTGTAACATTGTTTGAATCCGGAACGTTTATATTTACACCCATCTGCCTGAAAGCCTTAATGGTGTTCAGACAGTCGCTGCTCATAAGGAAACGGCTAAGGTGGGTATCTCCATCGGCTATCGCCCCAAGTATTATACAGCGGTGAGATATGGATT
>LFTM01000031.1 GCA_001513505.1 Clostridiales bacterium DTU092
GTAAGCTTTATGAAGGTATTTAATGCAGCGACAGAGGCAGTAAAACAGGGGGGTACCCGCCGCGGAGCCAATATGGGGATATTGAGGGTGGATCACCCCGATATACTGGAGTTTATCGACTGTAAAAGAGACAATGCCGATATTACCAATTTCAACATAAGTGTGGGAATTACCGAGGCCTTTATGCAGGCCGTTGAACAGGGAGAGGACTATGACCTCATAGATCCCAGGACGGGCAAACCAGCCGGGAAACTGAATGCCCGGGAGGTATTTGGCAAAATTGTTGAGGGTGCCTGGCGGAACGGCGAGCCGGGGATTGTTTTTCTGGACCGTTTAAACAGGGACAATGTTCTCATTGAAATAGGCGAGATTGAGAGCACCAATCCGTGCGTAACTGGGGATACATGGGTGCTCACTCAGGAAGGGCCATTACAGGTAAACGATATAGTGGGCAGGCAGGTATCCCTCGCATTGAACGGAAACTTTAATCTCTCAACTGAACAGGGATTTTTTAAGACCGGGGAAAAGCAGGTTATAAGAATACAGACCGAAAGGGGTTACAGTATAGAAGTTACACCGGATCATAAGATAAGGGTTGCTGCTATTATGACACGGGACAGGATAGAGGAGGACTGGAAACCGGCCGGAGAATTGAAGCCGGGGGATCAAATACTACTAGGTAACAACCGCGGTCTCGTGTGGCAAGGTAAGGGATCTTTTGAGGAAGGATATCTGCTGGGGCTTCTCATAGGAGATGGCACATTAAATGAAGAAGGTGGCATTATATCGGTATGGGGAGATGACCAGGAAGCCCAATCGGTAATGGAAGCAGTGGAGAACGCCGCTTTTACTCTGCCGCACAGGGAAGACTTCAAGGGTTTCAGGCGTGTGTCTGACGATAGAAAGGAACACAGGCTTCAGATGGCAGCTCTCAGGGATTTGGCAGCTGCCTATGGGGTCGTACCCGGGAATAGGAGAATTGCTGAAAATCTGGAGAGGACGAGCTATGAATTCCACCGCGGATTCTTAAGAGGACTTTTTGATGTCTTTGGAACTGTGACAGGTAATCAGGATAAGGGTGTATCCGTCAGACTGTGGCAAAATGATGCTGAAGGATTGAAAATTGTGCAGCGGATGCTGCTTCGTTTAGGCATAGCTTCCACCATATATATGGATTGCAAATCCGAGGGTACCAAAGAAATGCCCGACGGCAAGGATGGAATCAAGGAATGCAGAGTGAAGGCCGGGCATGAGCTGGTCATCACCCTTGATAATATACAGGTTTTCTTTGAGAAAATAGGTTTTGCCAATGCCAAAAAGCAGGAGTCATTGAAACAGCGCCTTGAGGAATACGGAAGGACCCTCGACAGAGAGAGGTTTGTGGCGACAGTCTCTGAAATCATCCCTGCCGGTGAAAAAGACGTTTTTGACGTCCAGATACCCGGAGTTAACGCTTTTGATGCAAATGGAATATACGTACACAACTGTGGTGAGCAACCTCTGCTGCCCTATGAAAGCTGCAACTTAGGTTCCATAAATCTTTCCAAAGTGGTTGAAGAGGCAGACGGAGAGTATGTGGTAAACTATGCCAAGCTGGCCAGAATTGTGGATTCTGCGGTGCATTTCCTGGACAATGTCATCGATGTTAATAAATATCCTCTCCCCGAAATTGAGGAAATGACCAAGGGAAGCAGGAAGATTGGCCTGGGAGTAATGGGATTTGCCGATATGCTGTTTAAGCTGGGTATTCCCTATAACTCCGATGAGGCTGTTGAGCTTGCCCGAAAGATCATGAAGTTTATCCATGACCGCTCTAAGGAGATGTCTGCTCAGCTGGCAGAAGAAAGAGGAGTCTTTCCCTTCTACGACAGAAGCACTTTAAGGCATGATGGAGACAGGAAGCTTAGGAATGCTACTACCACAACCATTGCTCCAACAGGTACCATAAGTATTATATGCGGTACCTCCAGTGGGATAGAGCCGTTGTTTGCCATTTCCTTTGTGCGGAATGTGATGGATAATGATGAGCTGCTGGAAGTTCATCCGTATTTTAAGGAGATAGCCACTGAACGGGGATTCTATTCGGACGAGCTTATGAGAAAAATAGCATCTCACGGCAGCATTCAGGATATGGAGGAGATCCCTGAAGATGTAAGGCGTATATTTGTAACAGCTCATGATGTATCACCCGAGTATCACGTGCGTATGCAGGCAGCTTTCCAGGAGTATACAGATAATGCGGTATCCAAGACGGTGAACTTTCCAAACAGCGCCACCGTTGATGACGTCAGGACGGTATACTGGCTTGCGTACAAACTGGGCTGTAAGGGTGTGACCATTTATCGTGACGGCAGCCGGGATGTACAGGTTCTGAGCGTAAAACCTAAAAAAGAGGGTGAAGGGAAAAAGGATGAATCCCTGACGGATAAGATTCAGAGCCGTATAGCGGAACAGGCCGAGAAGAAACAGCAAAAGATAATGCCGAGACCCCGTCCGGATGTTACCATGGGCTTTACCGAAAAGGTGAGAATTGGCTGCGGTAACCTGTATATAACGGTTAATTATGACGAGCAGGGTATATGCGAGGTCTTTACAAATCTGGGGAGAGCCGGCGGTTGTCCGTCTCAATCCGAGGCTACCAGCAGGCTGGTGTCCATGGCGCTGCGTTCAGGTATGGACGTAGATATATTGATTGAACAGCTTAAGGGCATCAGGTGTCATTCGACATTGCGGCAGAAGGGATTAAAGGTGCTTTCCTGCCCCGATGCCATAGGCAGGGTGCTTGAAAAGGTTGTTAAGCTAAGACTGAATAATAACCTGGATATCGATGACATTGATATTGGAAGCTCCGATATGGTAAACAGGCACAGTTGTCTGGGGAATTGCTCCCTTTGTTCGCTGAAGGATGTTTGCAAAAGTCCGCTTAGAAAGAACGGCGGTATCAATTTGGGGGGGATAGAGTCGTCACAGCTGGCAGATAACCCCCGAAAGAACAGTGTAAAATGTCCGGAGTGCGGCAATATATTGGAGCATGAAGGCGGTTGCGTAGTTTGCCGGTCATGTGGATATTCTAAATGTGGATAAACAAACAGCTGTAGCATAGAAAAGCAAGTGTATACGTGCTACGGTGCAGAAACGAAAAAGCTTTCTGGAGTAAGATAAAACACATAACGGCGCCAAAAACTAGAATCAGAGGGTGACGGAAGCATTTCCGTTGCCCTGTTTTTTGCTACAAATGATGCTAACATACAGTTCTCGTCATGATGAATTTCAGATTGAAAAGACAGCGGGAATTTTTTGATATATTGATGATGCTTTGCTGCTGTGATAGAATAAAGTCAGGACATAATGACACGTGCTGATGAATAACCTATCAATTATGCCAGAGCAGAAATGATGAACAATTACAAGTAAGACACATCAAAAAATGTAAAATAAAAAGGAGGAAAAGAGCTATGGCTTCAAAAGTATTATTTTCATCCGTAAATTTTGACAAATATGATGCCGATG
>LFTM01000173.1:0-2751 GCA_001513505.1 Clostridiales bacterium DTU092
CGTTTCAGCCTACTGCCATTCAGCTGAAATGCTCGGAAGCGACCTTCCATTCCGCTCACACCCGGGGAGTCTCTCAGCCGGTGAACTCCCCTCTCTGATGGGGGGCAGGAACGTACTCCTCTTCCTCATTGCATCTTACCATTATCTTGTTTAAGTTGTTTTTATTATACGCCAAACAGCCAATTTGTCAAGGGGTATACTATATTTTGGACGAACTGTGTAGTTTTTTCAAAACACGAAACGATTTGCAGAATATTATGGAAGCCGCCTTGGAGCTCCAACGGCTGCTATAAAATTCTTCTATCAATGAGCATTGTGTGCAGAATACTATGGAAATCACCTTGTGGTAAGGCTTAGAACCTGTTAACGAAGCGAAAGACAGCCGGAACCAATGTCTGAGCGTAAGCGAGTTTTGGTGGAGGCCTGGAGCGAGTTTACAGGTTCTTAGCCTTGGAACTTAAGTGATTGTAATAGTATTCTGCACATAAATAGGTAACAGTATAACAGGTCACAAAATACGAAAAATATAAATATTCATCATATATGGTAGAAAAATAGCTATTTTTCCTTTATACTTGAATTGTAGAATATTTTAAAAGGAGGTTCCATAACATGCCTAAGAAAATAGCGTTTATCGGTGCAGGAAGCTTTGGTTTTACCAGAAGTTTGGTACGCGATATTCTTACATATCCTGCCCTTGAAGACTGTACCATCGCCCTAATGGATATCGATGAAGAACGTCTGGGATTTATTAAAACAGCTGTTGATAAGATTATAGCAGCAGGCAACTATCCGGCCAAAGTCATAGCTACTACAGACAGAGCCGAGGCGCTTAAGGGAGCCGATGGTGTAGTATGTACAATTCTTGCCGGTGGTGTCCAGGTGTGGCGTCACGACATTGAGATCCCCAAAAAATATGGTGTTGATATAAACGTTGGGGATACCAGAGGACCATCGGGTATCTTTAGATTTTTGCGTACAGTACCTGTCATGCTGGATATATGCCGGGATATTGAACGCTACTGTCCCGATGCCATCTTTCTTAACTACACCAATCCAATGAGTATGCTATGCCGGGCTATGCAAGGGGAAACAAATGTAAAGGTAACCGGATTGTGCCACAGCGTTCAGGGTACTGCAGAAATGCTGGCAAGATGGATTGGAGCGCCAATGGATGAGATTACATATGTTTGTGCAGGAATCAACCATCTGGCATGGTATATTGAGTATAAGTGGAACGGAAAAGATGCCTATCCGCTTATAAGAGAAGCTGTACAGCGTCCTGAAATCTATAATGAGGAGCAGGTCCGAAACGAGATGTTCCTGCATCTTGATTATTACGTAACCGAATCCAGCGGACACAATTCAGAATACAATCCATGGTTCAGAAAGAGACCGGATCTCATTGAAAAATACTGCACCCACGGTACGGGATGGAATCCCGGTGAATACGCATATATTCTCAAGGAATACCTGAGAAGGGAAGATACATGGAAAGATGAAATCAAGGAATGGCTGGCTCAGGATACGGTCAACCTGAAGCGTGGTAATGAATACGCCGCCGGTATATTTAATGCAACCATCGGAGATGGAACCTTGTATAAATTCAACGGCAACGTGCGTAACTTTGGATTGATAGATAATTTACCCGAAGGATGCTGCGTAGAAGTTCCGGTGCTTGCTTCCAGACAAGGCTTCGAACCCATACACGTAGGCCCTCTGCCGGAACACCTGGCTATACTGACCAATATTGCTGCAAGAACAGAAGAACTTGCAGTGGAGGGTGCCTTGACAGGGGATCCTACCAAGATATACCAGGCCATATACTTTGATCCATTGACTTCTGCCGTGCTCAGCCTCGGTGAGATAAAGAAAATGGTAAGAGAAATGTTTGAAGTCAACAAAGAATGGCTGCCTCAGTTCAAGCATTTCAGTTAAGATTTAACGCTCGTTGTATACCGTAACAATACGGTAACTTCGGCAAAAGTTAAGTTAAAATAAATGCTAACAAATTAGGAGCTGATTGTTCAGCTCCTAATTTGTTTTCGCGAAATTCTTGTACCCGTATTGAACAAGAGCGACCAAAGTCAAAAATACGGCTATGTAAAGCAATATATTTGCATGAGATAACCTTAAAATCTTTACAATTACCGCGACATAAAAGGATGCCGAGGCCAGTTTCCCAAAAAAATTAGCTTCTACGACAACCTTCCGGTTTCTGTATAAAAAAATAGCACCACCAATCATAAGAATTTCTTTTATAAACACAATTATAATTATTACTTCAGGAATAGCCCCATTGATATACAGTGATACTAAAACTGTCAGCAGCATCAGTTTATCTGCCAATGGGTCCATAAGCTTTCCCCATTTGGTTATGAGATTGTACTTCCTTGCAATATATCCGTCAAGGAGATCAGTTGCCCCCGCTACTATAAAAACAACCAACGCCCAAAAAATATTATTTTTTATATTTGGATTATAAAATACATAAATAAAAACAGGTATTAAAAAAAATCTAAGTACCGTTAACATGTTGGGGACATTCATTCCATTACCTCTTTCATTGCATTGTAAATAAATGGGTGTAATATCAACAGACAAGAGATCTATATAACTATACTTATTCTGCACATAAGTGTAAATTTCCTTTATTGCCCCGTATATTTTTATAGAAAAATGGATCATGGATTTAAAATGGTCGGGGTGACAGGATTTGAACCTGCGACCTTCTCGTCCCGAACGAGACGC
>LFTM01000173.1:2789-5414 GCA_001513505.1 Clostridiales bacterium DTU092
CTACCAAACTGCGCCACACCCCGACACAAAACTGGAGCCAACAAGGGGACTCGAACCCCTGACTTGCAGTTTACGAAACTGCTGCTCTACCAGCTGAGCTATGTTGGCATATATGAATCTCGATACGTTTATAAATTATAGCATAAAAATTTTGCTTTGTCACGCATATTTTGAAAAGAGCTTTTTACACAAAATCATACACAGATGCAGGGATAGTTCCCTGGCATCCGTGCAGCACGCTTTAGCTCTAAAAGCAAAATAATAAATATCTATGAGTTTGGATCCAGCACATCCCTCAGGGCATCACCAAACAGATTGAATCCCAGTACAACCAGCATTATCATCAAACCGGGGAAGAATGAAATCCATGGTGCCTGACCAATCAAGCCTTTTCCGCTGTCCAGAATGACCCCCCAGCTGGGTGTCGGCGGCTGGGCCCCCAGACCCAGGAAGCTTAATGAAGCCTCTATAACAATGGCTTTGGGCAACTCCAGTGTCGCCATTACTATTACCGGTGCCAGAGCATTGGGAAGCATATGACCAAAGATTATTCTGGCATCACTCATGCCAAGAATACGTGCAGCCTGAATGCTTTCGCGCTCTCTCAGCGACAGAAACTGTCCCCTTACTACCCTGCAGTATCCTGCCCAGCTGGCCAGAGCAATAGCAATTATTACATTTTGGATCCCGGTACCCAAAGCTGCTATAAATGCAATGGCCAGAAGCGTAGTGGGAAATGCCCATGCTATGTCGGTAATGGATGAGATAATATAATCAACAATCCCACCGTAATAACCTGCTAATGCTCCCAGTACCGTACCTGCGACCAGTGAAATTCCTACCGCTACTAAGGCCACCTTAAGGGATATCCGCGAGCCATATACTATTCTGCTGAATATGTCCCTGCCGAATTCGTCCGTACCAAACAGATGCTCGGCTGAAGATGGCTGCAGTATAGCCGAACTGTCCGGTTTATCATACTCGTACGGTGCCAGCCACGGCGCAAATACCGCGGTAAAAACGAACAGAAATATGATTATCGCCCCAAATACCGCTCCTTTATGTTTAAACAGTTTTGTCAGGAATTCCACTACAGGTCTTTTTTCTTCTTTCTCCTCCACATATTCGGAAAGCTGCTGTTTAACCCATTCTTTATCGACGTACACTCCTCCGTTTCTACTTCCAGGTGTAATCATCCCTTATATCACCCCTTTCACCAGATTAGCTGTATCTTATTCTGGGATCCACAATAGCATACAGTGCATCCGCTAAAATGTTAGCGACAATTATCGATGAGGTTAATACTAACATGGCTCCCTGGACAACCGGGTAGTCACGGGCGAGTATGGAGTCCACCATCAAACGGCCTATACCCGGAATGCTGAATATAATTTCCAGAGCAACTGAGCCACCTATTATCCATCCCAGCCTAAGTCCCATAAGCGTAATAATTGGGATCATAGCGTTTTTTAAAGCATGTCTGTAGATCACCACTTTTTCCTGCAGACCCTTGCTTCTGGCGGTTCGTACATAGTCCTGTTTAAGAACTTCAAGCATACTGGATCTTACCATCCTTGCAGTTATAGCCGCATTGGTCAGCCCAATGGCAAAGCTTGGCAGAATAAGATGCTTTATGGTTCCATAACCCGATATGGGGAACCACCTCAATTTATAGGCAAAAAAGTACATAAGCAGCATACCAAACCAGAAGGTAGGAATTGCAACCCCCACAAGAGTACCCGACATACATAAATAATCAACAAAAGTATTCTTTTTTACAGCTGCCATTACCCCGGCCGGAATAGCAATGACAAATGTTATTAAAAAACCAAGCAGGCCGATCTCCAGTGTTACCGGCAGCCTTTCTTTTATCATATCTATAACCGGTCTCTCCTGAAGAATAGAAATTCCCAGGTCTCCTTCGATGACACTCTTCATAAATCTCCAGTACTGTACTATATACGGTTGATCCAATCCGTATTTTCGCTTAATGCTTTCATACACCTCAGGCGTAACGTTGGGCCCTGCAATCCTGGAAACCGGATCGCCGGGAGCAAAGAAGAAAATGGTAAAAACGATTATGGTCATGAACACAAGCACAGGTATCATCAAGAGTATTCTTTTTACGATGTATTTCAGCATCCGCTACACTCCCTGGTAATATTGTGTTATTAATCATAGTAAAATTGTCACGGAAAGAATTCCGGATTTGACAAGAATGCGACAATGGCATTCTTGTCAAATCCTTTTGTTTATTCCACTTCAATATCAAAGCCATCGTTGTATTGCAGCATCCAAGGATGATATTTAAAGTTTTTAACTTCTTTCCGTGCCGCTATGATCTGCATCGGCACGTAGATCGGTGCCCACACCGCCTGATCTATCAGATAGCGCTGCACCTCTTTATAACCTTCGGCTCTTTCTTCCCAGGTAGGTCTTCTTGCTGCGCTCATGATAAGCTCATCGGTTTTCTCATCAACCCACCTTGAATGATTTGGATAGGGGAACCGCTCCGACAACAGGAACCAGTCCAGTATATCGGCATTTGGCCAGCTATACTCCCTTATAAACAGCTCCTGCTTGCCTTCCTTCAGCATATCGGCATAAGCAGCAGAATCATAGAGC
>LFTM01000033.1:0-542 GCA_001513505.1 Clostridiales bacterium DTU092
TACGTTTACATGCGGTTTCGTCCTCTCAAATTTCGCTTTAGCCATCTCTCTTTTCCTCCCTTGTATTCATAATTAAATGTAATAGCAAATCTACAGCAGTTTTTCCAATATACTTTTTGGAACTTCATCGTAATGGGACAACTGCATTACATAGTTGCCTCGTCCCTGGGTCTTTGAACGAAGATCGGTTGCATAACCAAACATTTCAGATAGCGGAACACTCGCTATAATCACCTGTAAGCCTGAACGCAACTCCGTTCCTTCCACCTTGCCCCGTCTGGAAGAAATATCACCTATTACATCTCCTATATAATCTTCAGGAACGGTAACTTCAACTTTCATAATCGGCTCCAGAAGTACAGGCTCAGCTTTCGCCATAGCTTCCTTAAAGGCAATGGAACCTGCTACTTTAAAAGCCATTTCGGATGAATCCACCTCATGATATGAACCGTCAAACAAAGTAACTCTTACATCGATTACCGGATATCCGCCTATTACACCACTCTGCATGGCTTCTCTGACACCGGTCTCAACAGCCGGGA
>LFTM01000033.1:557-5213 GCA_001513505.1 Clostridiales bacterium DTU092
ATGCTCCATAGGTTCGACCTCGATCCATACATGACCGTATTGTCCGTGACCGCCGGTCTGCCTGATAAATCTTCCTTCCGCCTTGACCGATTTTCTGATGGTTTCCCGGTACGCCACCTGCGGTTTTCCAACGTTTGCTTCAACCTTAAATTCTCTGATCAGACGGTCTACAATAATCTCCAGGTGTAATTCACCCATACCGGCTATAATAGTCTGCCCGGTCTCATGATCAACATAAGATCTGAATGTCGGATCCTCTTCAGATAACCGCTGAAGGGCAGACGACATTTTGTCCTGACCTGCCTTGGTTTTCGGTTCAATAGCAACCTGTATAACCGGTTCAGGAAACTCCATGGATTCCAGAATAACTGGATGTTCCTCATCGCAAAGGGTGTCACCTGTTACAGTAAACTTCAGACCAACCAGAGCGACAATGTCTCCTGCACAGGCTTCCTCAATCTCTTGCCTTTGGCTGGCGTGCATACGTAAAATACGTCCAACCCTTTCCTTCCTGCCCTTTGTGGCGTTATACACATACGAACCGGCTTTCAAAGTTCCCGAGTATATCCGCACAAACACCAGTTTTCCTACATACGGGTCGATCATAACTTTAAAAGTAAGGATACTTAACGGTTCGTCAGCTGAAGAATGCCTTACAATTTTCTCATCGGAATCCGGTATAGTACCCTCAACCGGTGGTATATCTACAGGCGATGGCAAGTAATCAACTACGGCATCCAGCAAAGGTTGAACACCTTTGTTCTTATATGATGAACCACACATAACAGGAATAATCCTGGTTTCAATAGTTGCCTTTCTTATAGCTGCCTTTATTTCCTGTTCCGTCAGTTCATCACCTTCCAAATATTTCATCATCAGTTCATCGTCCTGTTCAGCCACGACTTCAAGGAGCTTGGTTCTGTATTCGTCAGCCAGTTCCTTCAGATCATCCGGAATATCCTTCTCTTCGCTTTGAGTACCTAAATCATCTATATAATATATAGCTTTTTTCCGAATCAGATCGATTACGCCGCGGAAATTGTCTTCCGCGCCAATAGGCAATTGAATAGGTACAGGATTGGCTTTAAGTCTTTCCCGGATCATATCGACAACATTGAAGAAATTTGCTCCAACTATATCCATCTTGTTTATATAAGCCAGCCGGGGAACCTTATATCTGTCAGCCTGACGCCAAACGGTCTCAGACTGTGGTTCCACACCACCTTTTGCGCAAAAAACGGCCACTGAACCATCAAGGACTCTCAAGGAACGTTCAACTTCAACTGTGAAGTCAACGTGCCCTGGTGTGTCAATAATGTTAATTAAATGTCCTTTCCATTGAGCTGTGGTAGCGGCAGAAGTTATGGTGATACCTCGCTCCTGCTCCTGCTCCATCCAGTCCATGGTTGCAGAACCCTCGTGCACTTCACCCATTTTATGAACTTTACCGGTATAGAACAGGATACGCTCGGTAGTTGTCGTTTTACCAGCGTCTATGTGTGCCATTATACCGATATTGCGAATTTTTTCCAAGTCAACCTGCTTAAGCATTCTGCCACCTCCTCCCTGTCCATTGAATCAAATTAAAGCCTCCCCATGGTTCAGCTTTGCTTTCATTAATATATACTTCATTACCATCTGTAATGTGCAAAGGCTTTGTTGGCTTCAGCCATTCTGTGAGTATCTTCTTTCCTCTTAACTGCACCACCTGTATTATTAGCGGCATCCATGATCTCGGCTGCCAGTCTTTCCTTCATGGTTCTTTCACCACGTTCTCTGGCAAATGTTACAATCCAGCGCAGACCTAAAGTCTGTCTCCTCTCAGGCCGGATTTCCACTGGCACCTGGTAAGTTGCACCCCCGACCCTTCGGGCTCTTACTTCCAAAACAGGCATTACATTGTTCAAAGCCTGTTCAAAAACTTCCATGGGATCCTTGCCTGTTTTTTCTCTTATGATATCAAAAGCTCCATAACAGATCCTTTGGGCAATGCCCTTCTCCCCATCCAGCATAACCCTGTTAATAAGCTTGGTTACCACAGTGCTGCCATAGATGGGATCTGGGAGCACTTCTCTTTTGGGCACATGTCCTTTTCTAGGCATTGTTTTCCCTCCTTCTCAGTTGTATGCTTCCTAAATCGTCATGACAATTGAATAATAACTTATCTTACTTCTTTGGCTTTTTAGTACCATATTTTGATCTTCCCTGTTGGCGACCTTCAACGCCAGCAGCATCCAATGCTCCGCGGATTACATGGTACCTTACACCGGGCAGATCTCTGACCCTGCCTCCACGGATTAATACCACCGAGTGCTCCTGTAAGTTGTGCCCAATGCCGGGAATATAAGCAGTAACTTCCATCCCGTTGACCAGTCGAACCCTTGCAATCTTTCGGAGAGCAGAGTTAGGCTTCTTGGGGGTATTGGTTCTGACAACGGTACATACACCTCGCTTTTGAGGAGAACCCTTCAAAGCAGGAGCAGCTGATTTATACTCAACTTTTTTCCTAGATTTTCTTACCAATTGGTTAATTGTCGGCATTACCGCACCTCCCTTCAACATCATCACTTAAAACTGCAGCTGTCGCGGCTCCAACATCAATGCCGCATACCTGACCCAGTTCCTTCATAGAGTCGACATAAAAAATGGGAATATTATGCTTTTCACATTCACTTTTGACTTTATTACTGATGTACTCGTCTACATCAGTTGCAAGGTAAACCTTTTTGGCTTTCCCCGCACTGACAGCCCTTAACGTCTGCTTCATCCCAACGGTTTTTGCTGAAGCATTTTTTAATTCCTCCAACTTAAAAACCCCCATCTTTCATGGCGTATTTTTTATCCTAAAAAATAACGCAACTGTTATTTTACCATTACGATATAGTCATGTCAACAATTATAATAAAGAATTCCACCGCATTCCGCATGTTTTTAACAAAATCAACATATCGTCAGTAATAAGCCCGGCTGTTGTATCAAATCCCTCATAAATATAGGGGGCAATAATATGCTGACGTAGAATATTGCCCCCTTGAAGTACGTAACCAACCGCCGAATCAGAGTCTGACTTCTTTTATACTAAATACTTGCAATCGCAGTTTCCGTCTCTTCATCGGCCTTGCTATCCGGCGTTTCATCGGAAAGCCCATCCTCGCTATATATTTCAATATCACGGTATCTGCTCATTCCGGTACCGGCAGGGATAAGTTTTCCGATAATAACGTTTTCTTTTAACCCTACCAGCGGATCCAGTTTGCCCTTTATTGAAGCATCGGTAAGTACCCTGGTGGTTTCCTGGAATGAAGCGGCTGACAGGAACGAATCAGTAGCAAGCGAAGCCTTTGTGATTCCCAACAGTACCCTCTTTGCCACTGCAGGCTGTCCTCCCTGTTCCATAATCTTCTGGTTTTCCTTTTCAAATTCAAATATATCAACCAAACCGCCGGACAGCATATCGGTATCGCCCGCATCCTCTACCCTTACCTTACGCAGCATCTGCCGTATGATTATCTCGATATGTTTATCGTTAATATCCACTCCCTGGAATCTGTAAACCTTTTGAACCTCCTGAAGCAGATAGGTCTGTACACCTTTCACGCCTTTGATCTTCAGGATATCATGCGGATTTACAGAACCCTCGGTAAGTTCATCACCGGCTTCGATCCTCTGTCCGTCCACCACTCTTAAGCGGGAACCGTAAGGTATGGTATAGGACTTGGCTTCGCCGTCGCCGGTTGTAATTATTACCTCACGTTTCTTCTTGGTCTCATTTATTTTTACAGTACCCGAAACTTCAGATATAATAGCCAACCCTTTAGGTTTGCGGGCCTCAAACAGTTCTTCAACCCTCGGCAGACCTTGAGTAATATCATCTCCTGCAATACCGCCGTAATGGAATGTTCTCATGGTCAGCTGAGTACCGGGTTCACCGATTGACTGGGCTGCTATAATTCCCACCGCTTCACCGATATTGACCGGATCGCCGGTAGCCAGATTTATTCCATAACATTTTGCACATACGCCATACTCTGTACGGCAGGTAAGAACACTTCTTATAGTTACCGTTTTGATTCCGGCTTTTTCAATTTTCTCAACCTTATCATGGTCTATTAACTCATTTACAGCCACTATGACTTCACCAGTGTTTGGATCTATAACATCCTCAGCGGCATAGCGGCCCAGGATTCTATCGGACAGAGGCTCAATAACCTCGTTGCCTTCCCTGATTTCTGTTACCTCAAGACCCCTTATCTCCTCACCGGCCCGTGCGAAACAATCCTCTTCACGGACAATAACATCCTGGCTTACATCAACCAGCCTTCTGGTGAGATAACCTGAGTCTGCGGTACGCAAAGCCGTATCAGCCAATCCCTTTCTTGCACCGTGAGTTGATATAAAGAATTCAAGTACTGTTAAGCCCTCACGGAAATTAGCCCTAATGGGAACCTCAATAATTACACCGGCCGGATTAGCCATAAGCCCTCGCATACCCGCTAACTGACGAATCTGGTTAATGCTGCCCCTCGCTCCGGAATGGGCCATCATGTATATAGGATTATATGGATCCAGGCTGTCCATCAGAGCCCGAGTGATCTTTTCGGTAGTCTCATTCCAAATAGCAATAATTCTGTTATATCTTTCATCACCGGATATCAA
>LFTM01000199.1 GCA_001513505.1 Clostridiales bacterium DTU092
GGTGGCCATCGCAAGAGGATTTGTAGCTCCCGGTGGTATTGACCTAATATGTATTCCAGCATTTACAGATATAATAATAGATGGTGAAGAGAGGACAGCGATAAAACTTATAGTTGAACCAAGATAACCTACCGCATGGTAGGTTTTTTTATTATTTCTTATTATTTTCATTAATAGCGACGTAAAACAGTATAATAATAATGCGATTTTGTTAACAAGATAATAGAAAATATATGAAAAAATAAAGGCGTGATAATGTGAGTAAATTTTATGTAATAGATGCCCACTGTGATACAATCAGTAAGCTGGTAGATGAAAATGCAAGTCTGGAAAACCATGACGGTGTCCATGTCTCTCTTCAGGGTCTCAAAGAAGGTTGCGTAGGTATTCAGTTCTTTGCAGCATGGATAGGTCCCCGCGATAAGTATGGTCCACATCTGCATAGAGGATTAAGGCTCATAAAAGAGTATAACAGTATGCTGAAAGCTTATCCCGATGTATTTTATCCCGTACACGGAATTACCGAAAGAAACACCGGGAAAATTGGAGCTTTGCTTGCAGTTGAGGGCGGTGAGGTACTGGAAGGGAGTCTTTCCAATCTGCACCTGTTATATAGCATGGGTGTTCGGCTCATGACCCTTACATGGAATTTCAACAATGAGATTGCCGGTGCCGCCATGGATAACAATGCAGAGGGTCTTACGACGTTTGGAACAGAGGTCGTTAAAGAAATGAATAAATTAGGGATGATTATAGATGTCTCTCATTTGTCCGAAGAAGCCTTTTGGGATGTAATTGAATTGTCCAGTCAGCCTGTTATAGCTTCCCATTCAAATGCTAAATCTTTATGTAACCATCCCCGCAATTTAAATGACCGGCAGATAGAAGCAATTGTATCAAAGGGCGGTGTAATAGGTATTAATTTTTACCCGCCATTTTTAAGCTTGCAAGAAGCAAGCATTACCAGTATTATAGAACATATTGATTATATTGCCGGATTAGCCGGAGCAGAGGGTATAGGCTTTGGTTCTGACTTTGATGGTGTTGAATATCTTCCACATGGAATAGAGGGGCCGCAAAGTTTTCCCGATATAATAGAGGAATTGTTAAGGCTGAATTATTCTGAAGAAACCGTGCAGAAAATATGCCATGGTAATTTTTCGAGGGTAATGAATAAAATTATGAAGCAATAATGACGTTTAAGGAGTGATTCCGGATGTCCATGGGGTGTACAAAAGAACATGAACCACATAATTGCTGCGCTGATTTGCACACTCATACCACCGCGTCGGATGGTCTGCTAAGTCCGTCGGAGCTAATTAAAAAATCCGCTGCTGCCGGTCTTTGTGCAGTAGGTATAGCAGATCACGATACAATAGATGGTATTGCAGAAGCCTATGAAGCATCAAAACAATATGGAATAGAAGTTGTGCCGGCTGTAGAATTAAATACCCGATTTGGTAAAGAAGAGATTCATATATTGGGTTACTACATACAAACAGATCTCGTGTGGTTCAAAAATATCCTCTCAGATATACGACATTCCAGGCAGATACGGGCTAGAAAAATGGTTGACAATCTTCGAAGGCTGTATGGTATGGATATAACCTATGAAGAAGTTGAAATTGAAGCCAAAGACGGGGTAATCGCAAGGCCACATATAGCAAGGGCTCTTATAAAAAAACAACTGGTGACCGACATGTCAGAGGCTTTTGCAAAGTATATAGGCAACAACTGTCCTGCTTATGAGCCAAGATTTAGATTGACCACGGAAGAGGGAATAAGAGTTGTTTCAGAAGCAGGTGGAGTGCCTGTTCTTGCTCATCCTGGTTTACTTTCCGACGCTGGCCTGGTAAACTATGTTATCCGTCTTGGGGTTAAGGGTATAGAGGTATATCACAGCAAGCATACTCCCGAACAGTGCCGCCGCTATGATCAACTGGCACGAAAATATGGGCTTTTAATAACCGGGGGCAGTGATTATCATGGCTATAATGAAGCCGGAGGTGTAAATCTGGGAGATGTAAAAGTACCGTATGACGTGGTGGATAAATTAAAAAAATTTGCAGCCGAATCAGAAAAAAATATAATAAATAAAGCATAGACTTAACATTAAAACCATGATATAATATTCCTCAAAAATGATGGATTTGATTTTAAATCTTTCATTTTAGGGAGGTATAAAATTGGAATTATCGGTAAAAAACTCAGCAATTACAAGCTCTATTACTTTGGCAACAGATACAAAAGCTAAAAAAATGAAGGCACAAGGTTTGGATGTTGTAGGATTCGGCGCTGGCGAACCAGATTTCGACACTCCTGCTTATATAGTTGAAGCTGCAAAAGAAGCACTGGAAAAAGGACTGACCCGATACACTCCTGCATCTGGAATACCCGAGTTAAAAGAAGCGATATGTGAAAAACTTAGAAAAGATAACGGTTTGGAATACAAGCAAAATCAAATAATTGTATCAAATGGAGCCAAGCATTCTCTTTACAACGCTTTTGAGGCCATTTTGAATCCTGGAGATGAGGTTATAATACCTGCACCTTATTGGCTCAGTTACCCGGAAATTGTGAAGATTGCCGGTGGAATTCCCGTTTTTGTTGAAACAAGGGAAGACAACGATTTTAAAATACAGATTGATGATTTAAAAAAGGTTGTTACATCAAAAACAAAAGCTATTGTTATTAACAGTCCTAACAATCCCAATGGCTGTGTTTACGGGTTTGACGAACTTGAGGCAATAGCACAGCTGGCTGTTGAGAAACAGATTTTTATTGTGTCTGATGAAATATATGAAGTGCTGGTATATGATGGTCTAAAGCATATAAGTATAGCATCTCTGGGGAAAGAAATAAAAGATTTAACCATAGTTATAAATGGTATGTCGAAAGCATATGCAATGACGGGCTGGAGGATAGGATATGCAGCTGCTCATGAAGATATAGTCAAAGTAATGTCAAATATCCAAAGCCATACCACCTCCAATCCCAATTCAATAGCCCAATATGCCAGTTTAGCTGCATTGAAAGGATCTGGAGATGAGATAAAACGCATGGTCGATGAATTTTGCAGGCGAAGGAATTTCATGGTCGACAGGATCAATTCAATCCCCGGTCTTTCTTGCAGGCTTCCAAAAGGTGCTTTCTACGTGATGATGAACATAAAAGAGATTATTGGTAAAAGCTATAAAGGCCAAATAATAGATGGTTCTCTTTCTTTTTCCGATTTACTCCTGGATGCCAGGATGGTAACGGTTGTACCCGGAATAGCTTTCGGAGCTGATAATTATGTTCGATTATCCTATGCTGTATCGATGGATAATATTGAAAAAGGCTTGGACAGAATTGAGGAATTTATAAGCGAATTGGATTCATAGCTGGCTTTATACAATATTAGTAATACTGAACACAAAAAAGATAAAATAAAAATAAGGAGTAATAAAATTACTCCTTATTTTTAT
>LFTM01000126.1:0-215 GCA_001513505.1 Clostridiales bacterium DTU092
CGATTACACTGCCACCAATGAGCATTGCGTGAAGAATATTATGGAAGCCGCCTTAGAGCTCCAGTGGCTGGAATAGTATTATTCATAACACTAATAGGCATTACATATTTATGTTGACAAAGCAAGCCAGAGGTGTTAGTATAAAAAAAATAAAATATTGACGGGGAGCTGAAGCAATTCGGCTGAGAGGGAGTTGTATGACTCCGACCCATGAA
>LFTM01000126.1:287-12241 GCA_001513505.1 Clostridiales bacterium DTU092
AAATTGTGAGTGAGACTGCATGTCCTTTGTTGGCATGCAGTTTTTTCTTCCCGTCAAAGGAAGGAGAGGTTAACGATGAAAAACACGAATGTAAGAATGTTGGTAGAAGCCGGGGTGATGATAGCTCTTGCACAGGTACTAAGCTATGTAGTAATTTACCAAATGCCCCAGGGCGGATCAGTTACGGCAGGCTCCATGGTTCCAATACTGCTTTTTGCAGTACGATGGGGCACGGCACAGGGCCTACTGGCCGGAGCTGTATATGGTATTCTCCAGTTTATATTAGGTCCGAAATGGAGTTATCACATTATTTCAATTTTGTTTGATTATATCGTTGCTTTTGCCTGTCTCGGACTGGCAGGAATGTTCCGCAACAAAGGAATCATTGGGGTTATGTCCGGCACATTTATCGCAGTACTGGGAAGGTTTATATGCCACGTTATCTCTGGTGCAATAGTTTTCGGCAGCTATGCTCCGGAAGGGCAAAACCCCTGGCTGTATTCAATACTGTACAACGGGAGCTTTTTGCTTGCTGAGTGCATTATATCCATGGTTATAATGGGAGTCCTTTATAAAGCAAAAGGAATTTTTAACGACAACCCTACGTATAGTAAATAGAATTGTGGTAAAGCCGAAAATTCATACTGTAATTGTTCAAGAGCTTTGTTTTTTAGTCGGCTGCATGTTAATAATGAGATAGATTATTACCCCTGCGGCAATGATAACATCACCTATGCTGAATACGTTAGAGAATGGAAGCCATTCCGGAAGATGGAAAATATCGCATAACCAGGGAAGCTTTGTGCCATCAGCAATAGCAATGGAATTGTTAAAACCCTGGGCTACCGATTCAGCGTATTTTTCCATGGAGGTGCTCTCCAGGTTGCTGACGTATGTAGGCATATAGCCTCCGTTCAAAGTAATTGCCAGGGTATTTGAAAATATACCGGTTCCTATTACAGGGATTCCGGTTATTTTTCTGTTAAACAGTATAAACAGTAACAATAGTATGTATGAAAGAATATGAAGGCCTGCTGAAATAATACGTGGAATTGTGTTAAAGAACGGTATCCCGGAAAACAGGAGTAATTGGATTATCAGGCCGCCTATAGCCAGCTCGTGTTTTTTAAGCGGATGCATGGTAAGGCATTTTAAACGGCCTCCCCTTGTATAGCCGATCAGAATACCAATTGCAACGGCATAAAGGATAAACATTTACTCCTCCTCATAGTCATAATCCCGTTTTAGTACCTCAATAAAAGCCTGAACCACTTTGGGATCAAATTGGGTGCCGGCACAGCGTCTTAACTCTTCAACAGCCTGGGATTGAGTTAATGCCTTGCGGTAGGGCCGATCTGATGTCATAGCATCATAGCTGTCGGCAACTGCCAGTATTTTTGCTCCGAGAGGTATGGAATTGCCTGAAATCCTATGTGGATATCCCATACCGTCTATGCGTTCATGGTGGTACAGCACATAGATAGCTCCTGTTTTATACGGTTTAAGATTTTTCAACAGACGGTATGCTATCTCAGGATGTTTTTGAATTCTCTCCATTTCATCAGCCGTTAAGCGGCCCCTCTTCATAAGGAGGTTGTCTTGTATGCCAATTTTGCCCAGATCATGCACTCTGCCCGCTATTTCGACTACGCTTATATAATCGGCTGGAAGTTTCATTTGCTGTGCAATTTTTTTAGCATATTCTGCCACTCTGGTTGAATGAGTAGAAGTGTATTCATCCCGTGCGTCTATGGCCTCCGCCAGGACCTTCAATGTTTCTATAGCTTCATCCCGAAGGCTGTAATATCGCTTCATGGCCTGGTCGACCATTATCAGTGGAGGAATCATAATCAATAAGGTGTAGGGACGGTGTGTTTCATATATTAAAGAGGCTGCTGTACTTATGGAGGCCAGTGTCAGATAATAGCCTACAAGAACTTTGAAGTCACTGAAAAATATATTGTGTAAAGTAGTTTTGGTTGTTAAGGATATAGCGATACTTACGAAAAATACATTGAAGAAGTAATAGGAGCAGACACACGCAATAAGAGCCGGCATATCCATGATAAGATCCAGGGCCACGCTTTGCGGAGATAGTTTCAGCCAGTGAAAAAGACTGCCGCTTATTAACAATGTTAACGAATACTGGCCTGTGTTGAAAAAAGCTTTATAATATGGTTTTCTTGATAAGATTTCAATAATCAGCGTAGTAGTTACGGCAATTAATATTGCACCCTTTATATCCAGCAGAATCAACATGCATAAATGTGTAGCAAAGGATAGGGATATTTCAGTGGCACTATCGGATTTAGGGATAACTAGCGGTCTGTATTCTGCAGCGGTATTGAGTACCAGCCAGAATAACAGTTCGGGTACTTTCTCGGCTGAAAACCAGGAGTATGCATATATTATCAATGGAAGTGTACTTAATGCAATGGTAAATATGTACAAGCTGCTAATTTTGTCAGATATTTTATTAACCATAATACTACGCTCTTTCCTTATTTTTTTGCTTGCTTTGAAATTATCCCTTGCACTATATTCGATAAAATTTCCGTAAATCCTCCTTAAAACTGCAAAATAAGAATAATAAAATCAAAAAAATAAGCCCTGTCGGGCTTAAGGGAGTTTTAGAAATTCAGAATGGTATGTAATCGATTATCCCCATTTCATGCCAGCTATACCTGACAGGACCAGGGAAATGATGGTAAGAATATACAGTAGTGTGGGGGAAACTTTTTTAAGTTTGAACATAGCTTATCCCTCCTCACAGGTTATTGTTAACCTTATTTTACCATATATATATGTATATCAATTGTAATATAAGTAGAAAGATTTTTCAACCAGAAAAATTGTCTTATTTTGTCGTATCTGTGTTTTTGGCATTATGATTACCAAACATTTCCGTTATAGTATACTCAAACAGGTATTCGTTACTGCTATCGAGCGCCTGGGCTATCTCACTTATTTTAGCAAAAGTATCGATTATATCCCGGGACAGTTCCAGTGTACGTTCATATATTTGTAATGCTTTTTCTTTTTCCTGATTTTTAATACACTCAATTATGGTTACGGCGTTGCCGTGGAGTTCGGAGTGTTCCACTCCCACATGATCCCATAATTGATGGATTTCGGGGTGGGATGGAACAACGGAATAGTAAAAATGTCCGAAGCTGCATTTGTGATCATTGGTTTGGATGGGCAGTATTACCATATCGTCTATCATGGTTTTCAGGTTATCTACCCATAGTTTATGAGCGGCAATAGCCCTGTCCATTGCTGTGATAAAACTGCTGTTGGGCAGACGCCAGTGACGGGTGCTGGAAAGGCGCCCGGCGTTTTTTGCGGCTTCATCCAGTTTGTTTTCAATACTTCCAAGGGATGCGGATGCATCTTTTAAGGATCGGCCAACCTGTTCAAGTTCTTCAGATGATCGGTGAAGTGATTCGGCATTTTCATTTAAAACATGAGATGCTGCTGTTATTTCCTGGACAGAGGCGTTTAGCTGCTGGTTGAATGCTGCAGCTTCTTCAATTTCCTTGTTTACCTTGGAAACCGAGTGTGTATTTTCGTTAAGTCTGTTAGTCACATTAAACAGTTCTTCATTAATTTCATTCATAAATGAGATGGTTTCCTGGACGCTTTGTGAACTTGATGTTGAGGCATCTTCAATCTCTTGTACCAGTTTTCTTGCGGTAGCCAGAAGTTCGGCAGTATTTTCAGATAATCTGCGTATTTCCTCTGCAACTACGGCAAAACCCCTTCCTTCTTCACCTGCCCGGGCAGCTTCAATTGCTGCGTTAAGTGACAGCAGGTTGGTTTTGCGGGCAATTTCATCTATGCCTGCTATTGTTTCACGAATCGGTTCCAGTTTAGCTATTAAGTCTTCGACTGTCTCCTGCATGTTGCGGGCGGTCAGCATGTTCTGCTCATTTTTTTTCATGACCTGGTTTAATTTTTCCGAGTTATCATTGATGTTTTGTACTATGATATTGGATTGTTGGGCAATTTCCATAAGTGATGTTGTGGCATGGGTTGATGCATCGGCTACCTCTGTCATGCTGGCTGAAGTTTGCTGAGCCAAGGTAACCAGAGAATGGGAGATCTCCCTGACTCGCTGGGTTATATGGGTGATAAGTTCAGCAAAATGTGATGCCCTGAGATCAAAGGTGCTGATCTGTGACGAAGCGTCAATTATTCCTTCTGTGATACGCTGGATTATTTGCCTTGATATACTTAATTCCTCGGGTGACAGAATGTTGGTGTCCAACTTTGTGCTTTCCTTACGAAATTGCTGGATAAACTGCTTCAATATTTATTCCCTCCTGTCAGAAAATGATAGCTTATTGTTAATAATGTAGCTCATTCTATATATAAGTTGTTACTTTAATGTTAAAACACCAACCTTGAAAAACGCTGTAATGAAAAAGGCCAGGGATCACCTGGGCCTTAATCAGAAAAAGGAACTTTATTCTTTTCAGCAAATCTTTTTAACACATCAATAATCCATTGGAAATCATCTTTTATTACCCCTTTTTGAATTATGTAGGGAGTTTCTTCTCCGTGTACAAGTATTTCTACTCTTTCCACAGGTCTAGAAAAAAATAATACCTTTTTGGTTCCGGTGGTACGTTGGATTTTAGCTATATTCTTGGCGTTAAAACGCTTCCAATGGTTACCTCCTGTCAGAACCGAAAGCTCTCCCAGATCCGCATTAAACTCCCTTACGTACTGTGCTGACATACAACCAATTCCCCCTTTCACGTTTTTACCCCCGTCGAAGTAAAACGCTTAGGAATGATTGGTATTAATAATATACAAAACAATTTATAAATATCGTACCACAGCAACGGGAGTGCAAAATAATTATATCACAATTATTGGAAAAAATAAAGGGAAAGAATGCTGTTAATACTTACAAAAGGACAAGACATTTTTATAGCAATATGCTAAAATTAAAACTGAATTTGGTATTTGTTAACTTTAAGTGTTAATTAATCAGGAGGGCGTAATAATGAACAGCAGTACCATTAGGGATATATCTTTAGCTCCACAGGGCAAGGCAAGGATCGACTGGGTAAAAGCTTATATGCCTTTACTCAGCCGGTTGAAACAAGAGTTTGAGGTAAGCAAACCTCTGTCAGGGAAAAAAATCACAGTATCGGTGCACCTGGAGGCAAAAACTGCTTTTCTTTGTCAGGTTTTAGCTGCCGCCGGGGCGGAAGTTTCGGTTACCGGAAGCAACCCGCTGTCTACTCAGGATGCGGTAGCTGCAGCCCTTGTGCAGGATGGGCTTATAGTACATGCCTGGTATGGAGCGTCTGATGAAGAGTATTATGAGCATCTGAACAGGGCTCTGGATATAGGTCCCGATATTATAATTGATGATGGAGGAGATCTGGTTGCAATATTGCATTCTCAGTTACCGGATCTGTGTCACAGAATAATGGGTGGCTGTGAGGAAACCACCACCGGTGTTATTCGGCTCAGAGCCAGAGAAAAGGAAGGGAGCTTGCGCTTCCCTATGATTGCCGTTAATGATGCCCGGTGTAAATACCTGTTTGACAACCGGTACGGTACCGGGCAGTCGGTGTGGGATGGTATTATGCGCACCACAAATCTTATTATCGCCGGGAAAAATGTGGTTGTAGCCGGTTATGGCTGGTGCGGAAGAGGAGTTGCCCTGAAGGCACGGGGCTTGGGTGCAAATGTTATCATTACCGAGGTTGATCCCATCAAAGCCCTGGAGGCAACAATGGATGGCTTCAGGGTGATGCCCATGCTTCAGGCGGCTGAAGTAGGGGATATATTTATTACCACCACCGGTTGTACCAAAGTTATAAGGCGGGAGCACTTCGAGAGAATGAAAGACGGTGCACTGTTGGCTAATGCCGGGCATTTTGATGTGGAGATATGCAAGCCCGATCTTGAAGATTTAGCGGTAGAGAAGCGGGAGTTGAGGCAAAACATTGAAGGTTATGTGATGAGGGATGGAAGGGTGCTGAATCTTCTGGCTCAGGGGAGGTTGGTAAACCTGGCTTCCGGGGACGGTCATCCTGCGGAGATTATGGACATGAGTTTTGCTCTTCAGGTTCTTTCGGTTATGTATCTTATAGAAAATCAGGGAAAACTTGAGCCGAGGGTATACAACGTACCTCAGTCTGTTGACTACAGGGTAGCTCAGATGAAACTGGAGGCTCTGGGTATTGAAATCGATTCACTTACCCCTGAGCAGAAAGAGTACCTGACATCTTACTGATGCTTGATGTATGATTATTAATTATTGTACCGCGCTGTATGGATAGTAAATACGATGAGATATAAGTAAATTTGATTAAACAGAGGAGATTGCCGTGAAAATACTGATAAAAAACGTGTGTATTATTACGATGGATTCCAGTCATACCGGATATAATTACGGATGTATTGCAGTGGACGGAGACGTCATTGTTTACATAGGCGAGGAAGAGGACATGCCCAGAGATTTTGATGCCGGTAAAGTGATAGATGGGAAGGGTATGCTGGCGCTGCCGGGTTTTATCAATGCTCATACCCATTCAGCCATGTCGATATTTCGCGGATATGCCAATGACATTCCTCTTATGGAATGGCTGTCCTCCAGGATATGGCCGATGGAGGACAGGCTGACGCCGGAGGATGCGTACTGGCTGTCCATGTTATCCATAGCCGAGATGATCATGGGTGGTGTTACTGCTTTTGCTGATATGTATATGTTCATGGATCAGACGGCAAAGGCGGTAGACAGATCAGGTATCAGAGCTGTGCTGGCCAGGGGGTTGCAGGGGCCTGACCCGAAATCAGAGCAGCGTCTTAAAGAAAACCGGTGTTTGTGGGAGGAATGGAACGGCCATGACGGGCGTATAAAGGTTATGGTAGGTCCTCATGCCATATATACCTGCAGCCGGGATTATTTGGAAAGCTGTATGGAACTTGCCCGGGAGCTGGGGACGGGTATTCACATACATATAGCTGAAACCAGGGACGAGGTTGAAGAATGCCGCCGGAAGTATGGTAAAACCCCGGTTGAATACCTGGAAGAGATCGGGCTTTTTAAGTATCACAGTCTGGCGGCACACTGTGTCCACCTAACCCGGGAGGATATGGATATATTGAGTGATAACAATGTACACGTTGTCCATTGTCCGGTAAGCAACCTGAAGCTGGGCAGCGGAGTTGCACAGACCGCTGAACTCCTGGACAAGGGGGTAAATGTCGCCCTTGGAACCGATAGTGCATCCAGCAATAATAACTTAAGTATTATGAAAGAGATGAATATTGCCGCTTTGTTAAGTAAGGGAATTAATGAGGATCCAACCCTGCTTCCCGCAAGGCAGGTGCTTAAAATGGCTACCGGAAACGGAGCAAAGGCTTTGGGCTGGGATGAGGAGATTGGCAGTTTGGAGGTTGGAAAAAAAGCGGATATTATATTATTAAGACAGGACGGTCCCCATTATCATCCTGCTGCTGACCCTATTACTCACCTGGTTTACAGCGGACATAGCAGTGACGTTGATACGGTGATTGTAAACGGAAACATTCTTATGGAGGGCAGGCAGCTTACCACCATTGATTTACAGGAGGTATATCATAAAGTCGGGGGAATACGGACAAGGCTTATGGGGAGGATTGAAATTGAGCAGTAATATGAATATCATCGGCATTGAAAGTCGGATAAAAAGCATTGACAGGGCCCTGAAGGGCCTGGTTTTATACAGACAGATACGGGAAGAGCCGGCCGTGGCCGCCTTTGAAGAATTCATATCCGGCCTGACGGATAATCAAACACCGTCCAACCGGCTATTGGATGCGTACAGCCGGTTTCTTAACCGGCTTGCAAATAATTTTCCGTGGGATCAGGATGAAATATCCTGGAGCACCTTCTTTGGATACTGTTTATTACGTTATGAGACTGTTTTTAGCCGTCAGGCAGAGCTGATGGACTATCAGGAACTTCCTTTGTGGATGAAAAATATAATGGCGCATGAACTGGAATACTTAAGACGTGTTGCAAAGGTAGATTGGGATGATGTTTTGAACTATGCTTCGTACAGAACCGGCTTTGATGAATGGTTAAACCCGTTTACTCCATCCTCTGCTTCCAGCCGTAGGAAATCATATTTCTACCAGGAAGTGACGGACTGGGATGTCAGGGAATTTGCCGGGCATTTCTATCGTTATGGTTCAGGAATATTTGGCATGTTTAAAGCCTTTAGATGGGAGAGGGTTAACGGTCAGGGATTTTTTAAGGAAATTAATAATATAGATCCTATAACCCTTAAACAGCTTGTGGGCTATGAAGAGCAAAAGGCCAGGATTATTGAAAATACCGAGTTGCTTTTGAAAGGATATCAGGCCAATAATATATTGCTGTATGGAGATAAAGGTACCGGGAAATCGTCTCTTGTAAAGGCCTTAATCCACAGATATGGTGATCAGGGGCTCCGGATTATAGAGGTTCCGAAAAACTACTTAATGGATTACTATGTAATTCTTGAACAGCTGGAGGGAAGAAAACAGAAATTTATTCTATTCGTTGATGATCTGTCCTTTGAGGAGGACGAAGTTGAGTATAAACATATTAAAGCACTGCTCGAAGGTGGTGTAAAAGCAAGGCCTTCCAATGTGGCAGTATATGCCACATCAAACCGAAGACATATTGTAAGGGAATTTCATCATGACAGGAGCAGCGGATACGGTTCAGGACGGGATGATGAAGTTTTCGCAGTTGATTCTATGCAGGAGAAGCTGTCGCTGTCAGATCGTTTTGGAATAACGCTGACATTCCTTTCACCAAATCAGGATACATATCTGGAAATGGTAGAATCTCTGGCCAGAAGTCGGGATATACCCATGGACACAGAAAAATTAAGAGAGGAGGCACTTCGCTGGGAGAAAAAATATAATGGGCGTTCTGGTCGTACGGCACGCCAGTTTATAGATTATATTGAGGCCAGACTGGGAGACTAGACCGGGCAGTTAACTGCCTCTGTAAACAGCAAAGTTTCGAATAAACAGTAACATGATATGACATACCCTGCATACAGCGCGTTAAACAAAACGCCATAACATAGTTTTTAATACTTTGTTATGAGGTATTTAAAAGTTTTATAAATGTTATGTAAAACTTTTGAAATATATTCTGGTTATAATATAAGCAAGAAAAAAAGGAGGGGATGCCATGTCAAGACTGTTTAAAAGCGATGTTGGAAGAGGAATTACCGGAATAGTCGTTTCAATCGTTATGATATTGGCGGTCTTATTCCCCGTTTTCTTGATGGAGTTTTTCACCCGATTTTTTTCGTTAGGTTAAACGTTGGTTTATGATAAATTATTGACCGGGTTATAACAACCGGGTGTTTTCACCAGCCTTTTTACTGGTGAAAAGATAAAAGAGGAGCCGGCTCCTGATGTGGAGGCGGGTTTTTGTTTTTTTTGGATGTATAAAATGACCGAGTAAGGCTGGTTATTATATAAATTTACGGTTACCGGTGACAACCCCGTGTACAGAGAATAAGGCATCAAATCGTTTTTTACTGATTTGATGCCTTATTCAAATATATTGAAGTTGAAAGGGGGGCAGAAAATCAAAAGTTTAAAATCATGTAATTATTCATTAAATTATATTATACCTTTTTAATATGCCTTCCAGCATTTTAGCATGCCGTGCTTCGTCCTTTGCTGATATGTTAAAGTAATCTCTGGCTGATGATATTCCAAGTTCATCTGCCTTATCTGCTGCTTCTTTTTTTCCTTTATTGGAGAAAATTTCGCCTTCCAGCATCTGCTTTATATTTTCAAATATGTCTTCCTGAATCATCCCGTTCAGTTCGGCGAATACCGAGGCATGCTCTGCTTCCTCCCAGGCGATGGTCTTAAGAACCCCGGCGATTTCAGGATATCCCTGCCTTTGGGCCAACCTTGCCAAGGCCAGATATATACCTACCTCGTTTGTTTCACCATTAAAGTTTTGTTTTACAACCCGCTCTAAATCGGTGTTTTTTGTTTCTCCTATAACATCCTGAATTGCAAATTCCAGATATTTCATATTACTCCCTCCAGTTTTTATATTTTTTTGTTAATTTTATTGAATTCCTCATGAATTCTCTGAGAAATTTCTTTGTTTTTATTGTTGAGATCCATGAAATACATAAGCACGCTTCCTCTGTAGTCTATGTAGTCCCCTAAAAGCGGAATTTCCAGACAGCTTCTTATTATATTTATAACGCATTCTTCATCATGGTACAGCTGGCAGTTCCTGCATTCATTTAAAATCAGGGCTATGGCCTGGATGAGTGTCTCATCATCATATAATTTTGTATCGCTGTAGGGTATGTGCTCTATACCATCCTGAATAAATTCATTATTGTTTTTTAGCGCAGTCAGTAGTACCTGTTCGCAATATCCAACCAAACACGTTTGTTTATTACATGTTCCGCAGTATTCTTCTGACAGACAACATTTACCGACTTCTTCAATTAGCTTGTCGTAATTGATGTTAATCAAAAGAACCCTCCTATTCCGTTTGATTTTCTTTTATATTTAACTACCCAGCTACCCCGGGATTGAAACATAATCGATAATAAAATTGACATGGTGAAATTGCGGTAATATAATAACAAAAATAGAAACTGAGTAATTTTACAAGAATATTTAGCTGTAGAAAGGAGTTTTATACAGAACATGATTACCGATATTCAGATAGCACAGCAGGCGCAGCTTAAACCAATCACGGAGATCGCAGCACAGGTAGGGCTTACCGAAGATGATCTGGAGGTATACGGCAGGTATAAGGCAAAGGTCAGGCTTGAAGCGATGGAAAGGATTAAGGAGCGTGAGGACGGGAAGCTGATATATGTAACGGCTATTACTCCCACACCGGCAGGTGAAGGTAAAACCACCATTGCAGTCGGTGTTACACAGGCGTTAGGAAAGCTTGGAAAGCAGGTTGCCCTGTGTCTCCGGGAACCTTCGTTGGGGCCGGTATTTGGTATTAAGGGAGGGGCGACCGGAGGAGGCTATTCCCAGGTGCTGCCCATGGAGGATATCAATCTCCATTTTACAGGAGATATTCACGCAATCAGCGCTGCTCATAATCTGCTGTCAGCTATGCTCGATAACCATATAGTCAAGGGAAATGAATTAAACATAGATCTCACCCGTATTGTATGGAAGCGGGTTATGGATATGAATGACCGGCAACTGCGTAATATAGTAACGGGTTTGGGCGGTAAAGCAAATGGACTGCCTATGGAGTCGGGTTTTGATATTACGGCGGCTTCAGAAATTATGGCTGTATTGTGTCTGGCTTCGGATATAGAAGATCTTAAGCGGCGGTTGGGCAATATACTGGTGGCCTATACATACGATGGTGACCCGGTCTATGCAAGAGATTTGAAAGCTGTCGGGGCTATGGCCATACTTCTTAAGGACGCTATTAAGCCCAATCTTGTACAGACTTTGGAAGGCCAGCCTGCATTCATACATGGCGGACCTTTCGCCAACATCGCCCATGGGAACAATTCAATAATAGCCACCCGTATGGCCCTAAAATTTGCTGATTATGTGGTTACCGAAGGAGGGTTTGCCGCCGATCTGGGCGCCGAAAAGTTTTTTGATATTGTTTCCAGAATAGCGGATATCAAACCGGATGTGGTGATTCTTGTGGCTACCATTCGTGCCCTAAAATTTCACGGTGGCATGCCTTTATCAGAGTTGGAAAATGAAGATCTCGATGCCCTTAAAAGAGGGCTGGACAACCTGGGGCAGCATATTGACAATATTAAGAACTGCTATGGTTTGCCTCTCGTAGTTGCACTAAACAAGTTTCCCACCGATACTCCGTCTGAGATACAGCTGGTTAATGATTACTGCAGAAAAACAGGTGTTAAGATGGCAGTAGCTGAGGTAGTAACCAGAGGGGGACAGGGTGGAGT
>LFTM01000166.1 GCA_001513505.1 Clostridiales bacterium DTU092
GGAATCACCGCCGCAATAGTATTTGGCTACCTGATAGCTGTTTTGTTTAACCCTGGAATGAAGAGATGAAAAAGGGATGCCAGGATGCATCCCTTTTTTTACTGCTATGCAGAACTGCTAGTCTTCAAAATTGTTGTTGTTATTTTTTTTATTATTATTTCTATCATTGTTATCATGCTCATGTGGCGGAGGTTGGTTATTTTCCTCTTCTATTTTTCTTCTTATGGCGTCGAATATATTGTCACTTAGCTCTGACAGTTTTGACATATTTTCCTCCACCTTTTTTGAGTCAAATTTCGGCAGCTCCTTTATAGGTTCGTCGTTATCACCGGGCGGTTTTAATTCGATCTTTTCAATGCTCTTTAGCAGGTCTTCAATTGCTTTTTCCAGCCTATTGCGCATATCATTGGTCAAATGCTCCCTATATTCCGGATTATTCATGTTATTCTTTACCTTATTTATAAGATCCTGAACCTGCTGTAACAGAGATTCTCTTTTACTTTCAGATTCCTGCCATTCAGAGGTATGCAAATGACAGAAATACTCTCTGTCTTCAGGATTCTCATAGTTTAACCCTTCAAGATCTGACGATGTCTTGAATGCTCCGGGAACATATTTTTCAAGTTCAGCATCGCTTAACTTGCGAAGTACTGAGTTTTCAGGAATCACTATGACGGACTTTTTAGCAATATGTTCTTCAGGGCAGTAAGGCGAAGCCAATTTGCCGGAGAACTTACATATTTTGACTTCTTTATGCATATCACATTTTTCTTTCGGTACCGCTTCCTTTGGGAACCATTCGGTTATTACACCATGCCCGCTTATATCGTTTTCACACAGATCCCCGTTGGGGAGTTTCCCGGATTTGCTGCATACCGTAACCCTCACTACACCATCCGGAACCTTATCATAGAAAGGTTTATTCTCCAGATCCTGATGTATTGGATCCATGATTGCCTTCCATAAAGGTGCGGCATACCTGGCGCTCTGAGTGCCTTTAGCAAGGGGTTTCCAAAGATCATGACCTATCCAGACAGTCGCGGTATAATAAGGAGTAAACCCTGCAAAGTATATACCCTTGAAATCATTTACCGTACCTGTTTTTGCAGCAACCGGCATGGCCTTGGACAACCTGGCACTTCTTCCCGTTCCGCTTTTAACTACCTCTTCCATTAAATCGGTCAATATGAAAGTTGTGCTTTCCTTAAAAACAACCCTTTTAACCTGTATGGTATCCTTGCTTAAAATTTCGTTACCGTTCTTGTCTATAACTTTTGTAAACGATATAGGTCTCTGGTATATACCTTTATTTGCTATAGTAGCATAAGCTGCAGTGGTTTCTATCATGTTTATGGCATCACTTCCCAATGACAGACTGGATGGAAACTTATCCTTCACATAGGCACTGGTACTGATTCCCATCTCTAAAAGCTTTTCTGCAGCATAATCGGTTGAGACCCTTTCAGCAACGATTCTTGCCGCCGCTACGTTAATTGATCTTCTTATTGCTGTACGGACATCTACAAGACCGCTAAACTTATAATCGTAATTGTTTGGATATTCCTTGCTGCCGCCTTTCCATCCTTTAACGGGGGCGGGGACATCTTCCAGTATGATCCCACCGGGATATCCGGCTTCGATAAACGGACCGTATACCGACAAGGGTTTAATGGATGAACCGGGAGACCAATTCAGGTTGGCTCGGTTGGTCCAGAACTGCCCCTTCGGGGAACTTCTGCCTCCTACCATAGCAATTATCTCCCCTGTATTATGATCCATAACAACAGCTGCGGCCTGAGGCTGTTCAATTTCGTTACCCTGATTGTCTTTTAACACCCTGTCATTGCTGTTAGCTAACTTAGGAAGGTTCTTATAGTTATATACCGTCTGTTCCAAAGATTTCTGGATTTCAGGGTCAACGGTGGTGTAGATGTGTAAACCTCCCTCTTGAATGAGTTTCATGGCTTTTTGCCGTCCTTCATCACCGGTCCAGCCGTTCTGCTCCATCAATCTGTCTCTGACATCAAGTATTACATATTCAACAAAATATGGCATTGGATACAGGGATTCCCGGCTGGATTTCTCAATAACAGTAAATCCATCTTCAAAGGGATCCTTATCAGAAGAAAACTTTGCTTCTTCGTATTCCTCCTTGGTAATGAATCCGTTTTCGTACATCAGACGCAGTACCAGATTGGTACGGTTGTAGGTGATTTCAGGATTCCGGTTTTGATCATAGAAATTCTTTCTTGGATCGTAATAATAAGGATTTTTTAGGATCCCGGCAAGGATAGCGCATTCACGTATAGTCAGATCCTTAAGCTCTTTTCCAAAATAGTCTTTTGCTGCGGTTTTTACTCCGTAGTTACCGCTGCCAAAATAGCTGGTGTTAAGGTAAGCCTCAAGAATCTGTTCCTTGCTATAGTTTTGTTCCAGCTGTATAGCAAGGTAGGCTTCCTGAATCTTGCGCTTATACGAACGCTCAGGAGTAAGCAGAGTATTCTTAATGAGCTGTTGGGTAATGGTGCTGGCGCCTTGTACCGATTCATTTTTCAGATTGTTGATGACAGCACCTAAAAGACGTTTCAAGTCTATCCCTTTGTGTACATAAAAGCGTACATCCTCAACTGCCAAAACAGCATCCTGTAACCTTTTCGGGATTTCATCCAAAGTTGCCCAGACACGATTTTCAAGGCCGTAGTATGGTGTAATCAGGTTACCGTGTCTGTCGTAGATAAATGAAGTTTCACTTTGGTTTTCAATACGTTCCAAATCCAACACGGGGGTCGCATCAAGATAACCTTTCGCTATGCCAACGAAAGCTCCAAAACCGGCAAAACCCAGTATTATAAATGAAATCAACAATATCCTCAGAGTTGTTATAAATACTGATAAAACAAAATTAGGCTGTTTCTTTCTCTTTTGGAAACATCCTTTTATTTTCTTAAGCCATGTATTTTTTTCTTTATCATTATTTTTACTTGTTTTCATCATTACCTCCTGCCTTATATAAGGTTCGCTCATATAATTATAGCACAAATATGATTAAAATCCCATTAAAAATATATGACCATTTTGCTACGTCGGATAAGATTCAGGGGGCATTATTAATAAATATTGTAACAAAAAGGCTGATGCTTTCATAAAATGTAAGGGGGTGTTCGTCTTGAGAAAGTATTGGAGGTACAGACGTAACTATCTAATATTAACTGTTATTACCGTGATATTTCTTTTATCATGTCTTATGTTTCTGTTTATAGACAGAGGACTAAAACCTGCAGTCATTGCCATGTCAGAAGCTCAGGTAAGATACATAACTGTTAAGGCTATGAATAATGCTGTCAAAAAAGTTTTAAACAGTAATATCAAATATACCGACCTTATTAATATAATGACCGATAGAAACGGGAAGATTTCCTTGATACAGGCAAATACCATAAAAATGAACGCTTTAGGCTCTGAGACATCCAGCATTGCCCAGGATGAGATTCGCACGATGGGTCAGGAGGGGATCTACATACCTCTTGGTGCAGTATTTAACAGCAAAATACTGGCTGGCCTTGGGCCAAAAATAAAGGTAACTATTATTCCTGTTGGATCGGTAACAACTGATTTTGCGACAGAATTTGAAAATGCAGGTATAAACCAGACCCGCCATAAAATTTTTATGATTATGGAAGCGAATGTACGTGTTGTAATTCCTTTAGGAAGTGATACGGCTCACATCAAAACAAGGGTACCGGTTACCGAAACAATCATCGTCGGTGAGGTTCCCGATTATTACATAAATGTCCAGGACGGAGAAAGCGACAATATTCTGAACCTTGTTCCAGGGCCATAGAGCAAAGAAAAGCTGCTTTTTCAGCTATGAAAACAGGAAGACATAAAACAATTTACAGTTTAAATTACTTATGATATTATAAAGTTACTTTAATTATATATATAAAGAATACCTGTTATGTGGAGGGATAAATAAATGGCTGGACATTCAAAATGGGCTAATATAAAACGTAAGAAAGAAAAGACCGATGCTCAGCGAGGCAAAATATTTACAAAGCTGGGCAGAGAAATTGCCGTGGCTGTTCGGGAGGGTGGAAGCGATCCGGATACAAATCCAAGGCTCAGGGATGCTATTGCCAAAGCCAAAGCTGCAAATATGCCTAATGAAAATATACAGAGGAATATAAAAAAGGCCTCTGGTGAACTTGGTTCAGTAAATTATGAAGAGGTTACATATGAAGGTTATGGGCCAAGCGGAGTAGCCATTATAGTTGAGGCTTTAACAGATAACCGTAACCGGACTGCTAGTGATATGCGCTATATATTTGATCGGGGCGGCGGAAACCTTGGTGCCAGTGGATGTGTGGCCTGGATGTTTGAACGTAAAGGGCTGCTTGTACTGGAAAAGAATCAAGACATAGATGAAGATGAATTGATGATGATGGCTCTGGATGCCGGAGCTGAGGATATATCAGATGAGGATGAAGTGTTTGAAATAATAACATCACCGTCAGATTTCTCCAGTGTCAGGGAATCCCTTGAAAATGCCGGATACACATTCGCATCAGCTGAAGTAGTCATGATTCCGCAGAACTATGTAGACGCTGATGAGTCAACTAAAGAGAAGATTATCAATTTACTTGAGAGATTGGAAGAACATGATGATGTTCAAAACGTTTTCTCCAATTTAAATATGGATTAGTAGTATAAAAAAAGCAACGCTCAATGGCTGTGAATTAGCCTATATGTATAATAAATGTAAAAATGGAAACACTATAATCTGAATCCATATTTTTGGAGGGATTATAGTGTATACACCAAGGAAGAGGAGAAGAAGTTTTTTACTTGTTATATTTCTGATGATTCTTGGAGTTGTTGTAGGATATTCTTATGGCTATTTAGCTGATATATATAAAAGACATAATCCGGATAACGACAAATTGCCGATAAATAATGCCGGAATCTTGACAAATTCAATGGAAGACATAACTCTGGAAAAACAGGCAATAAGTCAATCCGAAGTCATTACAGAAGAAACAATTTTTGTCTTTGAGCGATATTACAGGTTATGTCAGCATAGCAAAATAAATGAAAGGCATGCAAACTTTGAAGAGATTGGGTTGTCATTAGATGAAGTGAAACAGCTTCACCATGAATGGTTGGTAAAAGATTTTTCGCCATCCAGAGTTTTATTAATTAAAGAGCTCGATGGTTATTGTCCGGATCATTATCTGATAAAAGAAAAGGATGGCTACATCGCAGTGTTTCAAACTATAGAAAATGGTGAAGGGGTTTTATTGCTATGTCAAACACACATGAATGTGGATTTTCTTGAAAACGGTATTAAGGATCGTGTTCGGGAAGGTATATTGGTTGACACATTAGAGGATGTAGAATACTTAATTGAAAGTTGGGACAGTTAAAATACCTGGTGTTTTATAAATAAGCAAAAAAAATAATACGCTAGCAAAAGGGGTTAAAAAAGATGGGGGACATTGTTGAGGAGATAAAAAACGCAAAGACCATTGTAGTTAAAGTAGGAACATCCACCATAACACACAATAACGGAACAATAAATTTATATGTGGTGGAAAGACTTATTCGGGTATTATCCGATTTGCGGAATGAGGATAAGGACATTGTATTGGTTACCTCGGGGGCGATTGGGGTCGGCTGTTCCAGATTGAAGCTTAGCAAAAAACCGGATTCACTTCCTGAAAAGCAGGCACTCGCTGCTATAGGACAAATTAATTTGATGCATATATATTCAAAGCTGCTTAACGAATACGGACAGATAGCCTCCCAGGTTTTGCTGACAAAAGATGTTATTGATGATGAACAGAGAAGAACTAATGCCGTTAACACCTTTAATACCCTGTTCAGATACGGAAGCATTCCTATTGTTAATGAGAACGATACTGTAGCTACCGAGGAAATTGAATTCGGTGATAATGACACGTTATCTGCCATAGTAGCGGTACTTATCAAGGCGGATTTGCTCATATTACTTTCCGATATCGATGGATTGTATGACAAAAACCCCAAATACCATCCGGATGCGCAGCTCATTCCTATTGTACACGGTATAACCAGTCAAATCGAACAGTACAGCCAGAATACCGACAATAGTTTTGGGACCGGTGGAATGATAACCAAGCTGGCTGCCGCCAGAATATGCAACAGACATGGTATACCCATGGTTATTGCAAATGGGGACAACCCCTACAACATATGCCGGATCATAAACGGAGAGCTTGTGGGAACTGTTTTTGTCCCAAACGGGAAGGAGGATTAAGTCATGAGTGAGGTGTTGGAGAAGGCCAAACGGGCTAAGTTAGCTGCTGCAGAGTTGGCAAAGCTTTCGTCGGGTATTAAGAATAAAGCGTTGCAGATAATGGCTCAGGCTCTTGAAGCTCAAACCGATTTTCTCATAAAGGCAAACAAACTCGATTTGGAAGCTGCGGTACAAAGTGGAAAGCCAAAAGCCTTTATCGATCGTTTGACGCTTAATGAACAACGAATCAAAGATATGGCAGATGGGCTCAGGGTAATAAAAGACCTTCCGGATCCTGTGGGAGAGACTGGTGCCATGTGGAGGCGTCCCAATGGCTTACAGATTGGCCGGCGCAGGGTTCCGTTAGGGCTTATAGGAGTTATATACGAATCAAGGCCAAATGTAACTGCTGATGCAGCAGGATTATGTCTTAAAACCGGAAATGCTGTTATACTTCGTGGCGGTTCAGAGGCGATTAAATCCAATAAGGCAATTGTTAAAGTGTTGTCTCAGGCGTCTTATGAAGCCGGTATTCCCGAAGGGGCAATTCAACTTATTGAGGATACCGACCGTGCCAGTGCCCGTGAGCTAATGAGACTGAATGGGTTGGTGGACGTACTTATTCCAAGAGGTGGTACCGGTCTTATAAAGGCTGTGGTGGAGGAGGCCACCGTACCCGTTATTGAAACGGGAGTAGGGAATTGCCACATTTATGTAGATGGTCAGTGTGATCGTGATACGGCAGTGAAAATAATTATCAATGCAAAAACCCAGAGACCGGGGGTTTGCAATGCTGTGGAAACGCTGTTGGTAGACCGTAGAATTGCGGAAGAATTTTTGCCTGTGGTGATAAAAGAATTGCGGGAAAAAGATGTTGAGATCCGCGGATGTGAGGAGACCTTAAAGATAGTACCCGATGTTACCAGGGCTACTGAAGAGGATTGGGATACCGAGTATCTGGACTATATACTGGCTGTCAAAGTTGTAGACGGAATTGATGAGGCAATCAGACATATTGGAATGCATGGAACCGGCCACTCGGAGGCAATTATTACCGATAATTACCATGCCGCACAGAAATTCCTTGATGAAGTGGATGCTGCCGCTGTGTATGTAAATGCTTCTACCCGCTTTACCGATGGATTTGAGTTTGGATTTGGCGCCGAAATCGGTATAAGTACTCAGAAGCTGCACGCACGGGGACCGATGGGTCTTAACGAACTTACGACGATCAAATATGTTATATACGGCAGTGGTCAGATAAGGAAATGATTATAAGTTATCACATGTTAAAGAGATAATAATAGCAGGGGATATTTAACAACCCCTGCTTTTTGTTTCAGGTATTCATGTATTTTTGGAATTGTTAATGATGTTTAAGCTGCTGCAGCCAAATGCGTCCCTCTTCAATAGCCTGGGAAACAGCAGATGGGGAAGGGCTGCCCGGCAGATTCCTGCGGTTAACGCAGTTTTCTAATGAAATGGTCCTGAAGATATCTTCTTCGAAAACCTGACTGAACTGCCTGTATTCATCCAATGTCAATTCCTCCAGCACCTTGTCGTGATGTATGCAGTAGAGAACCAGCCTGCCTGCGATATGGTGAGCATCACGGAAGGGAATTCCTTTGCTTACCAGATAGTCGGCAACATCTGTGGCGTTGATAAACCCTCTCGAAGCTTGTTTAAGCATGTTTCCGGGATAAAATTTTAGCGTTTTCAGCATGCCGGTAAATACTGAAAGGCATTTCTTTACAGTATCCACCGCGTCGAAAAGCGGTTCCTTATCCTCCTGCATGTCTTTGTTATAGGCCAGGGGAAGCCCTTTCATATTTGTAAGCAGCGAAACCAGATCACCATATACCCTGCCGGTTTTCCCACGGATAAGCTCGGCTACATCGGGATTTTTTTTCTGCGGCATTATGCTGCTTCCCGTACTGTATGAATCATCCATTTCAACAAACTTAAACTCATCGGTGGACCATAGTATCAGTTCTTCGCAGAACCGGCTCAGATGCATCATTATAATGGAAGCACAGCTTAAGAACTCCAGGATATAATCCCTGTCTGCAACAGCGTCCATGCTGTTACGGGAAATGCTGGAAAACCCCAGTTGCTGTGCCACAGCTAGCCTGTCAAGGGGGTAGGTGGTTCCGGCCAGTGCACCAGAGCCTAAAGGCATAACGTCTACCCTTTTTAATGAGTCCTCAAGACGATGAATATCACGGCGGAACATCTCAAAATATGCCATTAGGTGATGACCTAATGTCACCGGTTGAGCCTTTTGCAGATGAGTGTAGCCGGGCATTATGGTCTCCTTATGCTTATCTGCAAGCTCAATCAGTTGTTCTTCAAGAGCAATAAGCAGCCGGATTATTTCTTCTATTGATTCTTTGGTATACAT
>LFTM01000132.1 GCA_001513505.1 Clostridiales bacterium DTU092
TAAAAAGGAATTTGTTGAAGATTTTGTTTTTCCGGTATTAAAAGCCGGCGCTATATATGAAGGAAAATACCTGTTGGGAACATCTTTTGCCCGTCCTGTGATAGCAAAACGCCTTGTAGAGATTGCTGAAAAGGAAGGGGCTGTTGCCGTTGCCCATGGTGCCACCGGAAAAGGCAATGATCAGGTAAGATTCGAACTTACCGTAAAGGCGTTAAATCCTCATCTGAAAATTATTGCACCCTGGCGTATGTGGGACATAAAATCCAGAGAAGATGCCATTGATTATGCCCGTGCTCGAAATATTCCGGTACCGGTTACCAAGGAACATCCATACAGCATGGATCGAAACCTGTGGCACCTGAGCCACGAAGGCGGCGACCTTGAAGACCCCCGCAATGAACCAGGTGATCATGTGTACCTCATTTGCAATCCGCCTCATAAGGCTCCCGAGCAGGCTGAATATGTGGAGATCTATTTTGAAAAAGGGATTCCGGTTAAAGTAAACGGTGTAGAATATGACAGCGTTGAACTTATAGAGACTTTGAACAAAATAGGGGCCAAACATGGAATCGGTATTGCCGATATGATAGAAAACAGGCTGGTGGGTATGAAATCCAGGGGAGTATATGAAACCCCGGGCGGCACAATACTGCATAACGCTCATACCATACTTGAAAGCATCACTCTGGACCGTGCTACCTTCCAATATAAACAGCAAATAGCAATTAAATATGCAGAGCTGGTGTATGACGGAAACTGGTATACACCGTTAAGGGAAGCATTGTCGGCGTTTGTTGACAGTACTCAAAAGAATGTTACCGGCTGGGTAAAGCTTAAACTATACAAAGGAAATTGTATACCTGCCGGAGTTGACTCGCCATATTCGCTGTATGATAAGGAGTTGGCAACTTTTGGAGAAGATGACGTTTATAATCAGAAGGATGCGGAAGGATTCATCAATTTATTTGGTCTTCCGCTAAAAGTACAGGCACTTTTACGTGAAAAGAGAAAGGATATTCAGTCATGAAATTGTGGGACGGACGGTTTGAAAAGGAAACTGATAAAGAAGTGGATGACTTTCACTCATCCATTCAATTTGACTACCGCCTCTATCGACAGGATATACTGGGCAGCATAGCCCATGCCAGTATGCCTGTCTCTTATACACATCT
>LFTM01000324.1 GCA_001513505.1 Clostridiales bacterium DTU092
AGTTATCAAAAAATAAGCAGCATGTAATCATGAATGAGTTTATTCCTCAAAGCTTTAGCAGCCGGGAAAGAGAAATCAGAAGGGATATGTGCCGGCTTATACACCGGGCATACGACCAGCAGCTCTTCACCAGTACGCAGGGAACATTTTCCCAAAGGCTGGATCATGATTCCTTTATTATCACCCCTTACGGGATTGACAGGAAGTACCTTGATATTGATGATCTGGTACGGATTGAGAATGGATGGAAGGAAGCAGGCAAAACCCCCAGCCGTTCGGTATTGCTTCACAAAGCCATATATGATAAACATCCCTATATAAACTCGGTGATCATAGCCCATCCCCCCAATATTATGGCTTTTGCGGTAACGGAAGAAGAGTTCGAAACAAAGACCATACCAGAAAGCTATATCATGCTGCGAAATATTCCAAAGCTTCCCTTTGGATGCACCTTTATGCAGCCTGATATGACGGCGGATACCTTTTCAACGCAAACACCCATAGTTATGGTGGAAAATGACTGCATTATAGTAACGAACGACACTCTGCTGGGTGCTTTTGACAGGCTGGAAGTGGCTGAATACAGTGCAAAAGCCATCATAGCAGCCAAGGATCTGGGAGAACTTGTAACCATTAACGATAAACAACTGGCTGAGATTGAAAAAGCATTTGAGCTATAAAAAACAATGGCCGTTTCCTTCAGGTTTTAAAAACCCGGAAACGGCCAACAGTTTACACTAGCTACTGGTTGACATCAGATCTTTGCATACATAATACAAAGATCATTGTGAATAAGATAGCCGTCAGCAAGATATATCAATATGAGAACCCCGTTTAAGATCATTACAGCTCAGGTCCATATGCTGCTCAATGATGAAATATTTAATGAAGTCAGCACTGCTTCTCCACCCTCGGCAAGGAATTCCAAGCCTTTATTCTCATCCTGGTCAATTGCTCCAATGGGCATATATACCAGGCCTTCGTTCCCAAAGATCTCGATAATTGCCCGATCTACCAGAATACGTAAACTGATCTTCTTCTGCTGAGGTTTTAAAACAGCACATTTATCCATGAAATAAAGCTTTTGCTCTTTAGCATCATAACTCAATTCAATACCATGTATATCCATTATTATCCTTTTGGCAGAACCCAAATCCAATTCAAAGCATATATCC